>CAZIQW010000007.1:0-2682 GCA_964541585.1 uncultured Dehalococcoidales bacterium
GGAATGCCATTGGCTTAACTCCCAATGGAGCTACCACCTTGGTATGAGTATAGAAAATCTGCCGATGCAGAATTTGTTGTCCAGTAAATATGCAGGTATGTTTTTTTCAAACAGGCTTCTCAAGAGCCCCAATCCCTGAAAATTACCGCCAATTATCAGCGCCCCGGTTTGAACGGCAGTCCGGGCATGATAATTTATATCCCTATCCAAAATAGAGTCTGTCAAATTTCCAATATCCATAAATCAATATGTCTTTCCGGATGTTCCGGCGATACACGTACGCACTCCCACAAACAATAATCTAACACCGGTGAGTTAGGATAAGGTAAGAAAACGGTTAACTGAAAGTATGATTTGAAGCTAAACCGGCTTAGGTAGCGAAGACATATGTTAAGGGTCTATATCTATGGCAGGTGTGAGGGCACGAAAAGGAGCGGGAGAGGGGAAGCTTGTCAAATCCAGGTGTGTAATGATACAATTATGGGCGACAAACACAGGGGCCGCTAGCTCAACTGGCAGAGCAACTGACTCTTAATCAGTAGGTTCTGGGTTCGATTCCCAGGCGGCTCACCACATTGCATCAAGGGTTTGATTCTAAGAGACAATTCTTCACCAGTGTAGTGACATAACATAAATATCACAGGCTAAAATGCGATTAACGAGACACTCGCTCCCTGAAAACACATTCTAATATTTATCCCATGGAAATTATCCGGATGTTTTCACCCGGTTGAAGGGTAAGGCATGGGTTTAACGGGCACAGCCATTACCCAAGGATTGGAGAAAACAACCCGGGGAACCATTTCTATAACATTTTCATAATTCTGTTTTTAGCAGGTATGAAAAGTTTTTCACATTACGGAGTATCTCTACCTAGGGACGACAGATAATCCTGCTTCTGATAATAAATGCCGATGCGATCAATAACAGAAACATTACTATTCCGATAATCAGCCACATAATAGGAGCAGATGCCTTATTCTCCGGTGAAGGTGTGGGAGCTTGCGATATTAACCCGGAAACAGGTGTTTCCGTTGGCGGATCTGTATCTGGTGCCAATGGTTGAGGAGCAATCTTTTCTTCAACTATCTTTTCGGGAGAAGACTTATCCTCAATAATTTGCAAATCTGAGAGGGCAACCTTAGCGGGTGTTAGCTCCGCCAGTACAGCATACTGACTGAAATGACTGATTTCAGCGGTAAGGGTATTGGTAGAAGCATCCAGAATACTATCGACGGTTTCCCAGCTTGAGCCATCCCAGAAAGCTAGAGTAATCTTGTCCCCATCAATTGAAGCCGGCAAGGATTGTTCGTTATACTTTATGGTTAGGGCTAAAGGCGGATTAAATTGAGCGCCTTCAGGGCCAAACTCATAAGTCATTATAAGGGCTGATTGAGGAGGAGGTTGCGGTATGGAAATTGGCCTGGAGATCGAAAAGTCGGTTAGAGCCTTTCCGTCGGAGTCGAGGAGTTTATCATTCTTAGTGATATCCAGACCAACTTTTCCTTCATCATATGTTAACTTGACGGTGCTCTGGACTACTCCGGATGTATCTACCTTCAGCTCGGTATCCGAAGCAAACCCCTGGACAGTCACTGACTTAATTACCGGACTAGCGGAACTGCCTCCATTTCTGCGTGAGCTTGTTGGCGGATGATTAGGTGCGCTTGCAGTTTTAAAGGTCATATCCTCCCCACTGACAGTGATCTCTCCTATTACTGCTTTGGCCCGATAATGATAAGTCTTGTTGGCAGTAAGATCGCAAATATTGGCGCAGAAAGACCCATAATCCGTCATGGTCTGTTCAGGGGTAGTTTTACCATAGCTCTCGGTAGTTCCCCATTCAAAGTAGACCCTGGCATTGAACAGGCAATTCGGGGAAACAGTTTGAGATGCAGCGGGAGCTGGAGTACATAGCTTGCCATTGAGAGCGGCTGATTTAGAGGTTATTTCGGTGGCGCTCTCAGTAGTGACTGCAACATTCCCGTCAGAGAGGGTCTTGAAAGTCATATCCTCCCCACTGACAGTGATCTCTCCTATTACTGCTTTGGCCCGATAATGATAAGTCTTGTTGGCAGTAAGATCGCAAATATTGGCGCAGAAAGACCCATAATCCGTCATGGTCTGTTCAGGGGTAGTTTTACCATAGCTCTCGGTAGTTCCCCATTCAAAGTAGACCCTGGCATTGAACAGGCAATTCGGGGAAACAGTTTGAGATGCAGCGGGAGCTGGAGTACATAGCTTGCCATTGAGAGCGGCTGATTTAGAGGTTATTTCGGTGGCGTCTTTAGTAATCACAAATATACCTGGACTCCCAACGTCAAAGGCTCCGGCAAGGGTGCCCGATTGGCCATCAGGATTGGTAACAGTAACATCCCAGGCACCTGTAGCTGCTCCACTCAGGTTAAAGGAGCAGGTTATTTGGGTATCATTGATCACGACCACATTATTACCATTAATATCAGTCTTACCGGTCCTGGTCAACTTGACAATCGCTCCATCAACGAACCCGGTGCCCGCCAAATCGGTAATATTAACTGTCCCCGTGTTCAGACCATAGCTGGGAGTAATGGCGGTTACCGTTGGAGGAACACTTACTTCTCTTCGGGTAACAATAATGGTATAGGTCTGGGTAGTTATGCCATCCTGGGCAGTGACCACGATGGTGATGGTATTGCCACC
>CAZIQW010000007.1:2782-20799 GCA_964541585.1 uncultured Dehalococcoidales bacterium
TCTGGGTAGTTATGCCATCCTGGGCAGTGACCACGATGGTGATGGTATTGCCACCCACAGCCAGAGAAATTAGCCCGGAAGCCGTGCCGCTGCTAACAGGGGTACCATTAACGGTCACGGTGGCATGAGACTCATTCACCTTGGGTGTAACCGTAACCGAGGTGACACTATTGGCTACATTATCAGTGTAGTTGGTGGTAGCTGGCGCAAAGGGCGGGCTGAGGACTCCCTCACTGATCGTCAGATTGCTCAGACTGGCATCGGTGGAAGGTAGAGCTACCATGACCGTGACAGTATAATCAGCAGTTGAAGCATCTGCCGCAGTAACGGTATAGGTTACCGGTGAGGTAAAGTCCTGAGCTGCTCCCGAAGCCGGATTGACGCTCGCTCCTGTGATGCTGATAGTGGGCGCTAAGGCCGTGACATCGGTGCCATAAGGTACAGTCAGATCAATAGTCTTGGCCCCTTCATTGATAGAGCCGATCACTGGTGGAGTAAGCCCGCTAAAGTTGAAGGCGGTAATGGCTTTGGCACTGCTGGGAGCTGCTGTGACCGTGACCACCCAGTTCTTGGTAGTGACTCCATCCTGAGCAGTGACCACATAAGTTACAGGACTGGAGAAGTTATTGGCGGTTGTCCCGCTTATCTGATCTACTCCGCCAACCTTGATGGAAGTGATTCCAGGTGAGGTAGTAAAGGTGGCAATCAGGCTGGTCACATCCGTACCAAAAGGAACGCTAACGGCGATGGTGCCTGCCCCACTGTTAATGGTCCCAACATTTCCCGCCAGACTATAGCTCAGAATCTCAGCGGCACTGGATAAGGGAGCAGCGCGATCCACAGTTATAGTATAGGTCTGGGTAGTTATGCCATCCTGGGCAGTGACCACGATGGTGATGGTATTGCCACCAACGCTCAAGCTAATAGGAGTAGAAGCTGTGCCGCTGGTCACTGACGTACCGTTGACAGTCATCGTGGCATGAGACTCATTGACTGTCGGTGTGACAGTGACAGAGGAGACGCTATTAGCCACACTATCGGTGTAGCTGGTATTAGCCGGAGTAAAGGGTGGAGTGAGCGTCCCCTCACTGATCGTCAGATTGCTCAGGGTGGCATCGGTAGAGGCCGGAGTTATATGTACGGTTACAGTATAATCAGCGGTTGAAGCATCTGCCGCAGTAACGGTGTAGATTACCGGTGAGGTAAAGTCCTGAGCTACACCCGAGGCCGGATTGACGCCCACTCCCGTGATGCTGATGGTGGGCACTAAGGCCGTGACATCGGTGCCATAGGGTACGGTCAGATCAATGGTCCTGGTCCCTTCATTGATAGAGCCAGTGACTGGCGGAGTAAGCCCGTTAAAGTTAAAGGCGGTAATGGCTTTGGCACTGCTGGGAGCTACCGTGACCGTGACCACCCAGTTCTTGGTAGTGACTCCATCCTGAGCAGTGACCACATAAGTTACAGGACTGGAAAAGTTATTGGCGGTTGTCCCGCTTACCTGATCTACTCCGCCTACCTGGATGGAAGTAATGTCGGGAGAGGTGGTAAAAGTGGCAATCAGGCTGGTCACATCCGTACCAAAAGGAACGCTAACGGCAATGGTGCCCGCCCCGCTGTCGATAGTTCCGGCTTGCCCCGCCAGACCATAGCTCCATATCTCGGCGGCACTGGATCCTGCTCGAATAACATCAATGGTATAAGTCTGGGTAGTGCCATCCTGGGCAGTAACTACGATGGTGATGGTATTATCACCCACAGCCAGGGAAATTGGTCCGGAAGCTGTGCCGCTGGTCACTGACGTGCCATTAACAGTCACGGTGGCATGAGACTCATTCACTGTCGGTGTAACAGTGACTGAGGAGACGCTGTTATCTACACTATCAGTGTAGCTGTAAGTACCCGAAGCAAAGGCTGGAATGAGCGTCCCTGCGCTGATCGTCAGATTACTCAAACTGGCATCGGTAGATAAAGAATATATGGTAAATCCATTGGACAGAGTACCGGATTGGGTATCAGGATTAGTGACCACGACATTCCAGGCGCCTGTAGCCGCTCCGCTCAGGTTAAAGGAGCAGGTGATCCGGGTAGCGCTGGCTACCACTACACTGCTGCCATTAATATCCGCCTGGCCGCTCCTGGTCAGCTTGACAGCCGCTCCGTCAATGAATCCGGTTCCTGCCAGGTTCGTGATATTGATTATCCCTGTATTCAGACCGCTACCGGGCGTAATGCCGGTGACCGTGGGAGCGGGAGTTGGCACGGATATATTTACGGTACATCCGGTAAGATTCCTTGTTTTCTCTGTGCCGCCATAGTCGGCTTTGGTATTTCTAACAGGTATCGCTGAAGTATCGGTATGGAAAGTAATATCGGTACTGCTGGAACTGGCGATATTTTTAGCTAAAAATGTGATCGAAGCCACAGTAAAGGTACCGCTCGGGTAAGGAGTGGTGAGAATACCCGCACTGTAATCCAAAGTACCTGCGACATTATCATAACTATTAAGAAGAGGTATATTTAATGTCGCACCCGCTGTAACGGATTGAACCTCGAGCTTACCCGGGTCGAAATCCAGAAACGCTGCTATGCCGGTCACATCCTGTCCGTTGCATTGGGCCTGGATAACCACCTCAAAGGTATCACCGGCGTTTACATCCATGGCAGAGGTGGTTAAGGTTGAATCCAGTAATACCAGGTCTACCACATTCCCGACGTCCGGAGCCGCCGCTATCTGCATCGGATTTAAGGAAAATATCAAGGCTGTTAATAATAGTATGGTCAGTATATTTCCCAAATATTTGTTCCCCTTCACTCTCATCTCATTTTCCCCCTCAATCTCATCTTTCTATGGAATGGTTACCGGAGAAATCTGATTAAAATTCACTGCCAGTAAACCAAAATCCGAGATGTCAACGATTCCATTGCGGTCAAAGTCAGCCCTGGCATCATATCCGGGCTGGCTTGAACTCTTATTAAAGGCTAATGCCAGTATCCCGAAGTCACTGATATCAATGATAGTATTATTGTCCACATTCCCTTCCAGCAATGTCCCCATATCCAAACTGGTACTGGGGCTGGTAATGCTCACGTCCCGCTTCACATTCAGCAGGGTATGCTCGCTGACTACCGTAATGTCATAGGTACCTGGAGCAATCCCGGTACACTGAGCCGCTGCCAGACCACCGGATTTAGCCGTAGTAGGAGTATAGGTATAACTGGGTATAGCTGTGAAAATATCTAAGCCTGGAGTAAAGAACTTCACCGTTAAGGGTATCGCATAGCCGCTGTCCGGCCGTGACCCTCCCTGTAATCCTACTGAAAGATCCACGGTGGCTTCAAGAGCTCCCTCTACCTTTGCCAGATATACATCGCTTCTGGCAGCGCCGGTTGGGAAAACCCTGCCGGTAACCACGTAGCTGCCGTCCGTAGCCTGGATCACCGAGTTTCCCACTTCGTATTTATTTCCAGCCAGGGTTTTATTCCATTGTTCATTCCCATTAACATCCGTCTTTAGCAGCCAGCTACTTCCGTTAATGATATATCCCCCATCAGATGTTGGGCAGATAGATATACTATTAGCATCAGCCTGATTCAAATTTTTCCTCCACTGCTCATTGCCATTCAGATCAATCTTTTGCAGCCAGATATTCCCTGCTATAATATAGCCGTCATCAACGGCGGGAATGATTGAGAAACCGGCGCCCATGTCACTGAAAGTCTTACTCCATTGCAGGTTGCCGCCGCTATCGGTCTTTATTAACCATTCGTCGCCGCCTGATCTACCGGCAACCACATAGCCGCCATCAGCAGACTGGATAACCGAATAACCGCGATCACTATAATTAGGTCCGTCAAAAGTCTTATACCACTGCGTGTCCCCGCTGCTATTGGTCTTAATCAGCAATAACTCGCCATAATTGTCAAGAAATAAGTGCCCATAAGAACCGACAATTGCATATCCCCCATCGGTTGTCTGAATGAAGGCGAGGCCGTAGTCATCATCCGTGGCATCAACGGCCTTTTCCCATTGCTTGTTCCCCTCACTATCAGTCTTTACCAGGGAAAATTCGAGAACATCCCAGTCTCCGGGATATGAGTAATAGCCGATAATATAACCATTATCCGCCGTCCGCAGAGCTGAAACGCCGTAATCTCCCCATAAGGTTCCAAAGGTCTTATCCCACTGTGGGTTGCCGCTGCTGTCGGTTTTTATTATCCAGACATCGGAGTAACCCGCCGAATCACGGTATTTGGTAGCTGTAACCAGATATCCCCCCTCGGGGGTTTGCAGGACTGAGTTACCCCAATCATAATCGTCACTGCCATAATTTTTCTCCCAGAGGATGGCCGGCCCTTCTGGATCGGTCTTAAAGGCAATTTCTTCCCCGTAGCTAATGCCGTCACCGGCCGCTTTAGCTCTATAGAAGTATTCAGTATCCGGAGATAAATCGGCCAGGTTGAAACTGAAAGGTCCGGTTTCCGGCAGGGTTAGGGCCGGATTGGTCTCATCAGGATAAGGCCCTCCCGGGGTAGTGCCCCAGACAAAGGAGCAGTTAACCGAAGAGGCGCTGCCCTTATCCGCCAGCTCACCATTCAGAATCGCAAAGGTATCTGTAATACCGGTAGCGGGGTTGGTAGTGACGGAGGGTGTGGTAGTGGGCGGCTCCATGGTTACCGTAGCCCGCATGACATATTGATTGGCATTGCTGCCGGTCACTGCCGGGAAAGTCTCCGGCAACTCACCATAGCTTAAGTCTCCCCAGACATGGGAACCCGCAGGCTGTCCCGACTGATACCTTACCAGATTAACATTGTTTAATATAAACACCAGCCAGTAATACTCCCCCTCCGTTACCGCCAGGTCCAGTCCTTCCAGGGCTACCCAGCCATCCTTCATATCTGTTTCTTCGGCATCCAGCAGGAGGTCGCCCGGGGTGCCGTTAGCATCAGCATAAACTCCCATTCTCACCTTGCCAGCGGGGGTAGTATCATCCACCAGCAGCTCCAGTTTGGTGAGAGTACCGGGCCCGGCGGTATTGAGAAAACGCATGGCTGAAGGATGATTGACCGGTTCATCATAACTGGCATTGCCGCTGTCCAGTCCAAAGGTGGCGGTGACAGGAGCCGAAGGGATAAAAGTTGCCAGGATAGTATGATTAGTAGTCACATTGGAAAATGTATAGTTAGTTGGAGTGACAAGGATATTATTATCGATTAACACATATGCATTACTATATCCGGAGTCAGGAGTAATCGTGAAAGTCTGGTTAGTATTCCGGTTAACAGATACCGGTCCGGAAGGGGAAATACTACCGCCGATGCCCGCCACTGCATTGATGGTATACTGGCTCTGGGTGGAGGAGGGATAAGCCCACTGCATCCCGGCTATGTCTCCGGCTCCTAAGATGCGCTTATATACTCCCGGACCTCCTACTCCAGACATAATGCTTTCAGAATCCTGAGGATAACCCTCTACATGTCCATATAAATCCCACAAACTTAACCCGTGACCGAATTCATGAAGAACATGTGATTCCACATCATATTGCCCTTCCGGTGTGTTGGCATCCGTGCTCCAGGTAACGGATTCATTAAGCTCAATATCCATTTCGCTGATAATGTTGTTTGAAACCCAGAGAACACAAAACGCCTCAGGGCCGTAAACTCCTAGGTCTCTCCAGTAAATGTCATTCACTCCATTGGGACTGGCTCCGGAAGGACTCCCCTCATAAGTGGTAGTTCCAGCATAATGGAAGGTAAAGCTCTTATCAGGTACGGCATTCCAGGTATTGGCGGCATTCTGAATCGCTGTCTCTTCTCCGGTGCAATCAGGTGTATTGGGGTTAACATAGAAATCAACCACCGGGCTGTCACCTGGCCAGCGGAAATCTCTACAGGCAAAAGTAACCGCAAAAGGATATCCCTCGCTGGCGGCTCCAACAGCGGTAGTTACTGTTATCGGTCCGCTGCTGGCGGAAATATAATATTCATCAAGCATAACCGGGGGAACTACTGCTTTGATTAAGGTGTCCGACCAATAGGTAATAAAACCTGGGGTCATCTGTCCCTGTCTAAAATAAAAATCGACCGAGCCTAAATTACTGCCAAACCCGTTACCGCTGATAGTCACTTCGGTATTGGTTCCGGCCGAGGCGGAAGCGGGTATAATGCCGGTGATTTGAGGTACTGCTTCAGCATCCACCCGGTCATCTTGCTTCGTTAGTGATTGGTTAACTGTAGTGTTCAGACTATAGTCCAGCTCATATGAACTTATTAATTGTGTTAGGGCTTGAGCCGTTGCAGGCTTACTAAAAAATATTCCTGTAACACTTATCAGGATTACCACGGCAACAAGTAATCTGTAGACCTGTCTCATCCTCCCCTCTCCATCTCATCTCTTGACTCACAGGTAAACAAAAATCCTCTTAGTTTCTGATTATTAACGATCATCTCTTTCAAGCCAGTTCTAAAAGGCCCAATGTCATGATTAAGTTAAGACCCCGCACTTAAATCATCCCATAAAAAAGCATGCCCAAAAGACCTATTTTTGATAGTTATTTATGTCAATGTCCAATGCAAGTATAGGGTTATCATTTTTGAAAAAATTAGCCTGATTCATCATAGGCCAATTTTTCACTTGACTTCATTTTTTCCCCACCTTTTGTTTATCTACGGAACAGTTACCGGAGAAATCTGATTAAAGTTAACCGCCAGTAAACCAAAATCCGAAATGTCAACAATTCCATTGCGGTCAAAGTCAGCCCTGGCATCATATCCGGGCTGGCTTGAACTCTTATTAAAGGCTACTGCCAGTATCCCGAAGTCACTGATATCAATGATAGTGTTATTGTCGGCATTCCCTTCCAGTAATATCCCCATATCCACACTGGTACTGAGAGCAGTTATATTCACATTCCGTTTTACATTCAGGAGAGTATGTTCGCTGACTACCGTCAGGTCATAGGTACCTGGAGCAATCCCGGTACATTGAGCCACTGCCAGGCCATTGGATTTAGCCGTAGTAGGAGTAAAGGTATAAACAGGCGTAGCCGTGATTACATCCGAGTCCGGAGTAAAGAGCTTCACTGTTAAGGGTATCTCATACCCGCTGTCCGGCCGTGACCCTCCCTGTAAACCTACCGAAAGATTGGCGGTGATTCCGCCTATCGCGATGATAGCTGATTGCCCGGCAGAGAGCTCCGATATAACCACTTCATTACTGCCATAAATTCCGCCAAAGGTAGTCAGCGGAGAACCGTCCAGAGTAACCGATTCTATCGGCATTTCGGCCAGCAGGGTTAGGTCATTGATAGCAGTAGAATTATTATTTGTCACGGTATAGGTACCGTTCGGGTTAAGGACTATAGAAACATTCGGCAGCAGCCTCAAATAATCTCCCAACTGCTCCATCGTCGATGTCCAGTGCAAATTGGCATCCCTCCTGGAAGCTATATAAGCCAGCCTGTTTCCGATCTCCGGACAGATTTCCACCTTGTTGTTACCGGGGTTGGTATACCAGGCACGATTCAGAGCATCGGTGGAGCCGATATACTCATGCCCGATATGGACGCCTCTCTGGGTTATCAGGTTATCAATATTTTGCTGACTGTAATAGGTGTCTACCTCGCCGTTAGTGCGCATGGTTGACCAGAGATATATTTTCCTGGCATCGCCAGGATTATCATCGACATTGTTGTTGTAATAAAAGAAAGGAGCTTTCTTTTCGGTGATGGAAGGGAAAAGAATGTTAAGGCTGTAGTTGCTGGTTTTGTAGTCCTGATAAGACCAGGCATAGTCGTACCCATAGCTGTCAAACAGGTCCAGTGTATAATTTTCATCCCCCTTTATGGTTCCTTGCGATCCCAGGTCTTCCCAGTTGGAATCGCCTGCTGCTGCGCCGTGGTCTATCCAGTTGCGGGCACCATATTGCGATAGAGTCTGCATGCCGGCTTCCACCACTGCCCGGCTGTCCGTACCATCGGTTATACTATGAGCGATAATTTCAGCTCCATCCTGATACATCTTATCAGTCAGGGCTTTAAAAGCCGGATTTGACAAATCCATATAGGGTGAAGGCTGCCCGGAAAGGAAAGTTGATTTTGTCCAGCCAATGCCTCTGCTGAGAATACCACGGTTGCCGTAATCCGGACTGGACGTATCTTCAGTCCCATAGGCCACAGCGTTAATCGCGGCCAGAGTTTCAACGTCCGCATGATTGGTCAATACCAGAACAGCGTCATATCCCGAGGGCTGGCGGGTCTTCACCAGGGACTTCGGTGTGATGCCCGGACTTATACTAAAGGTAATAGAAGCTGTACAGCTGTCTCCGATTGAATATTTTTGAGCACTGATATCCGCTCTGGCGCCACTGCCATTCTTAATGTAATAAAAGAAAGGATGATTGGCAGCATAGTCAGCCCAAAAACTGACCTGGCTATGGGAACCCCCGGCTCTCAGCCGCATGGATTGCATGGTATCCGAGTCTGAAAAGGATATGCCGTTTTCAAATCTGGCTACCTTTGGGGTATATAAATCGGAATAATATTCTCTGGTAATATCGAAATCAGTTAAATTTAATCCCCGGGTCATTACTGTAGCGGTTTGTGATGGAATTATAAAATCAAATCTTTCTTCGGAAACGGTCACGCTATTTTTATAGATTAATGTCGACGTGTAAGTAATGTTGGGTGAATGAATGTTCAAATTATATCTATTGTTAACAGTCACATCCGGGTTGGAATCATCGGTAGACTCCACGGTAATATCATCACCTGAAGAGGAAATGGTTGAAATGATGCCGCTCCCGTTTGTCTGGTAGATAGGAGTAATCTCTTCCACTTTTAGATTGTCAAAATACAGGATAGATGCCTCAGTCTTGCTGATATAAAGGTCGACTCTGAAAGAATTCGCTCCTAAAGGAGGGTCCCAGACTACTTGATGAGAAGTCCACTCCCCCAGATTGACCGGCAGCCGGATTAAAGTATCGCTATAGTCCGCATAACCGCTTCCATCAGGCGTGGTATACCAGGCAACAAAAATATACGCTGAACCTATGCTTCCGGTTAAATCGGTGTAAAGCGAATCTATACTGATGGAATAATGTTTATCGAGGCTGCAAGCCATCGCAGGGGAGTAAACATTTCGGTGCCGGGTATCAGGTTCCGTCATATTGAATTTCAAGGATTTCGTGCCTTCAGAAGCAAATTCTGAGGACTGCCGGATATAGGTTCTATCTATAATCCAGCCATCCGGGATACCGTCTGAGTTGGCATCAATTTCAAAGGACGGATTAGCGGGTGACACATCGGTATTGGCGCTGCTGCCATAGTTCAAAAAGAAGCCGGGAGCATTGTCAACGATTGTCGCGCCGGAGGTCTTATCGACCAGTTTCAAAGTCCCGTTATCATTAATATAACCGGAGTAGTAGTCCGAGATGATAAAAGGGTCTATGGCGGAAGAAGAAATCTTTCCGGTCACCGCATTAACAGTTGCCGTAAGATTACTTACCTGTCCGTTAGCGGAAACTGGTAAAGAGGCTAATAAAAGACCGATGATTGTCCCTAAAGTGATTAATGCTGACAGCCAACGTTTCATGGTATATCCCCTTAGCTAATTTGAATTAAACCCTCTAAACTATGCTTACTATTTAAATATATCCAGAATATTCAAGAACCTAAACTGGTTGAAAAGGTTGTCTTAGCTCGTTTAGAGTTAGTTCCGGTTGTTACTGTAACAGGTAGATTATTATTCGGGTATTATCCAAAGGAACAGTTTCTGCATAGGCAATTCACGCAAGAATAATTCATGCCTTTCTAAAATCACGATCCGTCAGTTTCAAGCCGGCTCTCCTGGCGGAAAGAGTTGACGCTCCTTCCTTCTCATCCACATTGGCAGGAGCCAGTGGCGGTTTTTTCAATTGTTTTCCAGCCAGAGCGGAATTATTACAAGGTTGTAAGGGTATGATATAATTGGGAAGTTGATAATGCGAAGATTAACTGAGGCAACGTGAAAACTAAAAGACCTGATCTTGTTTACAAACGCATAGTAGCAAAATTCGGTACCAGCTTACTTACAGGCGGCAGCGATCACCTTGATCTCAATATGATGTCTAACCTTGTCAGGCAATTAGCGCATCTGCATAGCCTGAGAAAGGAATTATCCATTGTCACCTCCGGAGCGGTAGCCTGCGGAAGGCACAGATTGGGCCTGCCAGTCAAAATAAGAGGTGTTCCCTACAAACAGGTGCTTTCTTCAGTAGGACAAAGCCACCTGATGTCTACCTACGAGAATTTATTCAACCAGTACAACATTTCCGTCGCCCAGGCTTTGTTGACGCGCACCCTGTTATGCGACCGTGCCGGTTATCTGAATGCCCGGAATACGTTATTGACTTTAATAGAACTGGGGGTAATCAGCATCATTAACGAGAATGACGTAATTGCAATTGATGAGATTCACGGCTCTAAGTTCGGGGATAACGATAACCTGTCAGCGATGGTAGCCAATCTGCTGGATGCTGATTTATTAATCATTTTGAGTGATGTTCCCGGATTGTATACGGCTGATCCAGGGAAAAATCCGAACGCTTCGTTGATACCTGAAGTCAAGAGGTTGGATGATAGCATTTTTTCTCTGGCGGGTGGCAGCCGGGGAGGATTGGGTACCGGAGGTATGTTAACCAAGCTTCAGGCAGCCAGAATGGCTACTGCTTGCGGCATCAACGTGGTTATCGCAAAGGGCGATGAGCCGGATGTATTAATCCGCATAGCCTCAGGTGAAGCTATTGGGACTCGATTCCTGCCCGCTGCCAGCAAACTGGAAAGCCGCGAGAGATGGATGCTGGCGGGGCTTTCCATAAAAGGCCGGCTGGTGGTGGATACCGGAGCGGCTAATGCCCTGAAGAAAGACAACCGGAGTCTCCTGGGAGCCGGCATTACCGAGGTTGAAGGTAATTTCCACCGGGGCGACCTGGTAGAAATATTTGATGTCAACGGAGACCATTTAGGCTCCGGCATAACCAATTACAGCTCTGAGGACATCGATAAAATTAAAGGACTCCACTCACGGAAGATTACCAGCGTGCTGGGATATTGCTACGGTACCGACGTCATTCATCGCAACAACCTGGTGATTTTTTAACATATAAATCCGGATAATTATATCAGGTCATGGATGCTTTAACTCAAATAGATGAAAAGGGGAAAAAGATGAATAATGCCGTTGAAATACTGGAAGGAAAAGCAAGAGCCGCCAAAGCCGCTTCTCACCGGATGGCTTTTTTGTCCGCTGAAGTAAAAAACAACGCCCTATACAATATTTCTACCGATCTGATATCCCGGAAAGACGAGATTTTAGCCGAAAATGCGCTAGATTATCAAGAAGCTGAAGCCAGCGGCATGAACGCGGCGATGCTGGACAGGCTGATGCTAAATCCCGGCCGTCTGGAGGGCATTGCTAAAGATGTTTTAACAGTAGCATCTCTACAGGACCCTGTTGGTGAGATGTTTGATGTACGCACACTGCCTAACGGTCTTATCATGGGAAGAAAAAGAGTTCCGCTGGGTGTGATTGGTTCCATATATGAAAGCCGGCCCAATGTTACCATAGATATTTCAGTTTTATGCCTCAAGTCGGGCAATGCTGTTATCCTGAGAGGCGGCAAAGAGACCATTCGCTCCAATAAAGCTCTGGTGAAAGTGGTACAGGAGGCAGCGTATCGCGCCGGAGTGCCTGAAGGGGCAATTCAGTTTGTGGATAACACCGACCACGCCCTGGTAGAACGGATGCTCAAGATGAGCAGGCACATCGATTTGATTGTACCGAGGGGTGGATCCGGATTAATCAGATTTGTCTCGGAAACCGCCAGTATGCCCGTGGTTACCGGCGGAATCGGCGTCTGCCATACGTATGTTGATAAATGTGCTGATGTTAACAAGGCCGTGGCCATCGTGTATAACGCCAAGGTTCAAAGGCCTACGGTATGCAATGCAATGGATTCAGTAATTATACACAAAGATATCGCTCCCCAATATCTTCCGGTTGCAGCCGCGGAATTGAACAAGGCCGGCGTGGAACTGCACTGCGATGATAGGGCTCTGGAGATATTAAAATCCGACAAATCTTTAAAACTAAAACCGGCCACGGAAGAAGACTGGGGTAAGGAATTTCTGTCGCTTATTGCAGCCGTTAAAGTGGTGGATACCCTTGACGAAGCCCTGGAACATATCAACAAGTACGGTTCCGGACATTCAGAATCCATAGTTACCGAAGACTATACTTCGGGCATGCGCTTCTTGAATGAAGTGGATGCCGCCTGTGTTTATTTAAACGCCAGCACCCGTTTTACTGACGGAAGCCAGTTTGGCCTGGGGGCAGAGGTAGGTATCAGCACCCAAAAATTCCATGCCCGGGGCCCCCTGGGTTTGAAGGAATTGACCACTTACAAATGGATAATCTTCGGAAGCGGGCAGGTAAGACCTTAAAGGGTTTTAATGGCTTCTTTCTGGATTTCAAAAAGTTGATTGATTCCATCTTCAGCCAGGCTTAATAATGCATCCAGGGACGGTCTGGAAAAGGGTTTGGTTTCGGCTGTTCCCTGGATTTCCACAAAGTTGCCCTGGTCGGTCATCACCACATTGGCATCTACTTCTGCCTGGGAATCCTCATCATAACAGAGATCAAGCATCATGTAGCTGCGTACAATTCCTACACTGGTAGCTGCTACGGCATTTTTCAGGGGTATTGAGGATATTAATCCCATGCTTTTCATGTTCTTCAGTGCCTGATAAAGCGCCACATAAGCTCCGGTAATTGCGGCCGTTCGGGTACCGCCGTCTGCCTGGATGACATCGCAATCCACAATCAACTGTCTTTCGCCTAATGCCCCCAGATCTGCCACCGCCCGCAAAGAACGGCCGATAATTCGCTGTATTTCCTGGCTGCGCCCGTTTACTCTGCCCTGAACGGCGTCCCTTTGAGAGCGGGTTAAAGTGGAACGCGGCAGCATGGAATATTCGGCGGTAACCCAACCGCGCCCGGTGCCTTTAAGAAAAGGCGGTACTCTATCGTCCAGGCTTACCGCACAAATCACGCGGGTCTTTCCCATTTCTATTAAAACCGAACCTTCAGCATAGCTGAGATATCCGGGGGTTATTTTCACTGTTCTTAGCTGGTTGAAGGCACGTCCGTCCCCTCTTTTCACAGGTATTGCTCCTTAAATATCTTTTTTCTCTACAATCCATTGCAGTATAGCATCTGAAATGGATGTTTGCCAGCACGTGACATAATACTATTCGATAATATTAAGTATTGCTTAAGTATTGCATACCACGGATAGTAAGTTTATAATTTATCAGACTATTTCGGAGTTATTGCAGTGAATTGATAATTCATCGAATAAGACAGTAAGGATAACCAGAGAGCTGAGTATAAAGAGGTCCAAATTATAGAACAAAAAGATCCGAATGAAAACAGAATAATACTGAGGATGCCGGGAGTGCAAGCACTGCGGGTACCCCTGATGATTCTGCCAAAACCCAGCAATGCTGTTTCTTCAACCTTGCTTCTCGCCTATGGCTTTGCCGGCTTGATTCTTCTGGGTACCATTCTGCTGATTTTACCTATTTCCACTTCTACGGGGCAGTTCACTTCCCCGGTAGATGCTCTGTTTACGGCGACTTCGGCTGTCTGTGTTACCGGTTTGGTGGTAATGGATACCGGTACCTACTGGAGCACCTTCGGTCAGGCTGTGCTCCTGGTGCTTTTCCAGCTCGGAGGACTCGGCTTTATTGTAGGAACCACGCTGCTTCTGCTGGCTATCGGAGGCAGGTTCGGTCTCAGGGATAAGATGCTTATTTCCGAATCGCTGGGTATAGAACAGCTTGGCGGTATAGGCGGTCTTATTCTGCAAATTGCTATCTTTTCGATAATCATCGAAATCATTGGAGCCGTTATTTTGTATTCCTACTGGGTAAGCTCCGGATATGAAATTTCAGCGCCCTTATGGACAGCGGTATTTCATGCCGTGTCCGCCTTTAATAACTGCGGCATGGATCTCTTCGGGAATTTCAGCAGCCTTTCCCATTTTCAGGGTGATACTCTGGTCTTGCTGATAACCGGCATACTGATTATTTTCGGCAGTACCGGCTACCTCGTCTTGATAGATATAATCCGGAAACGGGGCTCACTGGGGAGGCTGTTCCTGGACAGTAAAATGGTCTTGCTCGTTACGTTATCGCTGCTGGTACTGGGAACCATATTTTATTTAATAGTTGAGTATTTCCAGCCGGCTGTACTGGGTCCCATGCAATTCCCTCAGAAAATACTGGAGGCGTTTTTCATCACGGTGAACCGCACCTCCGGCTTTTCTACAGTTGACATTGCGAGCTTACAGCAGATATCACTTTTTTTCATGATGTTCTTGATGTTCGTAGGAGGAGCCGCCGGTTCGGTAGCCGGTGGCATCAAGGTCACCACCTTTGGTATATTGATGATAACCGCGATAAACTTAATGCGAGGTAAAGAGAATATCTGTGCATTCGGCAGACAACTGACCAAGCAGACAATCTACCGGGCGACAGTTCTCTGCATGTTCTACCTGGGATTTCTGGGCATTATAGTGCTTGCCCTGTCTGCAACGGAGAGGTTTCCAATCGATAATATTCTTTTTGAAGCTTTCTCGGCCCTGGGCACAGTCGGTTTATCGACCGGAATTACCCCTGATTTATCAACAGCGGGACGGGTTATCGTTGTTATCGCAATGTTTTGTGGACGGTTAGGCCCCCTGGCCTTAATTGCTTATCTGGTCCATCACAGGGAACCGGTTGACCTGGAACACCCTCATGAATCTGTAAGAATGGGATAGGAGGCTAATATGGGAAAACAAGTAGCTGTTATTGGATTAGGAAGGTTCGGTGCCAGTCTGGCCATAACGCTGCATAGTTCCGGTTATGAAGTTTTAGCGATAGATAAGGTATCGGACCTGGTAGAAAATATCGGACAGCGAGTTACACACGCCATCCGGGCAAATGCTACTAATGAGTCTGTTTTGCAGAAGCTGGGAATCAGCGGATTCGATGTTGCAGTGGTTACCATTGGAAACTCAATCCAAGACAGTGTCATGATTACTATCCTGTTAAAGAAAATGGGAGTACGTTATATTGTAGCCAGAGCAGATAATGAATTGCATGGTTCTATCCTGGAAAGTATTGGAGCAGATAAGGTAATTTATCCGGAACGGGATACTGCTAACAGGACAGGCCCGGTACTGACCATGTTTGGAGTAACTGATTATATTCCGTTAGCTGATGGCTCCGGCATCGTTAAGACCAAAGCACCGGCATATTTCATTGGTAAGACACTGGAAGACCTTGGATTCGGCCCCAGTGATAAGCACGGAGCCGCAGTTCTTATGATACAGCGAGGGAAAGAGGGCATTGTCAATCCCAGCGTACAGGAAGTCATCAGTCACGTTGATATTTTGATTATGGCCGGAGATAATTCAGAAATAGAAAGGATACTTGAAAAAGCAGAGAAATCCACTGCTGGTGATCCAAAGAAAATCTCCGTCTAGCCAAAATAATAATTCGTGAATAGGGGAAGTTAAATTTACTTCAACGGATTTTGAGCAGAACTCCGGCAAAATCTTCGGGAGAATTAATATCATCGAGTTCTTCTCCCAGCCATAGCCTGCTAAACTCGTTGACATAATAATCAAAATGCCTCGGAGTGAACTCCTTGAAGTGAGCCAGCTCAGAAGCCCTATCCCAGAGCTCACGGCAGGGTATCAAATGCGGACAATCAATACATAAATCGTGTTTATCGCTGCACCTATCCAGGATATCTTGCAGCGTATCTATGCTCATAACCATAACCCCGACAACCCCGACGAAATAACGCTAACCGTGGCGCTTGTTCAGAGAAACCTGTCAGGATATTTTTACTCACTGCCCAATATACATTGCGTAAAGGAATATTTAAATAGGCATTTTGGGGTATTTATTGTAGGCAATTAATGCGCCGAAAGTATTGTCAATACTGGTATGCTCCAATAATTCCAGGGGAACTTGACCGGGGTGGGGCGAATAATACCATTTGTCCCTCCACAACGACATCCAGGAACGCTGCCGGAGAGGCTACCAGCGGCTATTTGGTCGAGATAGAGAAGGTAACAGCAACTCAAATAGAGGACTGGAGGAAACAATATCCCGCAGCTTTTAACAGGGAATACATTCCAGCCTCCGGATTATGTTTTAAGGCCTGGATTGAAGAACCATCTCCTTAACTGCCCCGCTCTGCACCAGTCTCCCTGGCATTAATCCAGAGGTTTAATGAATTATCCGGAGAAATTTCCCCGTTCTTGTAAAGAAGAATTTCCACCTTTTGATTTTCGCCAGTATGCTGCGGGGCAAAACCAATTTCTTGTTCCCATTTTTCACCGTGTGCCAGATTTATCGGCCCCAGCTGATTAACGCTTCCGCTATTATAAATAATACCGGTCGGCTCTCCGTCTATCGTCATGGTTAATAAGTAAGCCACCTCATCATATTCATGATTCACTATACCCAGAGTTATTTTTCCCCACTCGGAATTGACATTAAATCTTTCGGCACTGTAGCCCACCTGGGTAACCCTTCCCCCATTCATAATAAACCCAGTTGGATAGTTTTGTGCCGTTTTGTTAAGACCAAGGATATATAATTCGGTATATTTTTCCCCATTCCCGGGGGAAACCGCTGTATATCCGAGTACTGTGAGGGCGCCTAATATGAAAACGATCAGGGTAATGGATAGTAACTTGTTCAGTTTACTGCCTCCCCACCCGGGTAGTTTCAATTTGTAATTCATGGTTAATCTTGATATTTCCGTCATTTTCGCTCGTCTGGCCAGGGAAACGGCGGAAGTAATAAATACAAATGCGGCTATAGAATACAAAATTGGTTCCAGGGTTATCCCCCAGGCAGTATAGTTTAAGCCAAAACCTATGAGAGCCACAATGGCAATACTGATTCCCAGGCTAAGCGCCACTCTTTCGATGAAACCCATCCCGTCTTTATTGGTAAACAAAGCTGCTAGAAGAGTATACCCCGGGAAAAATAGAACAAAGGGTAAGCCCAGAATAATGCGGGCAATATTAGACGGTGTCAGGACTATGGCAAGTATCAACAGAACAGTACAGATATTGATTATCAAGACCCAGTTTAATAATTTAATTCTCATGAAAACGTCCTGTTATTAATAAACTCAAGATTTGTCCGTGACATTGAAACAGTCCTTAATAACATTTTACACTTAATATTTTACCAGCGAGTCACCTCCAAATAATATTTTACAACCGAAGAGAGGCAATTGTGAGTGAACATAACACACAATAGTTACTCAAATATACTTATTGAAAACAGGAAAACATAACTGGCATCCGGGTATAAATCGACCGGATTCAGGGAAATTTCGCCGGGAAGATGTCAGTATTTTCCGCAAATCCTCAATTCGTGAAAGTATTAGTGAGCCCGGACTATCATCAGTCTGAGATATAATTTATAGGAGGGTATTACAATAAGCCGGTAGAGTGTACTTTTACGATTTTCGTTACCATCGGGCACTATGCCTTGAAATTCCTGCATTATAATTATATTAAGACTCTAGATGATAGAAGTTGGATATTCCGGAATCCAGATAAATTATATTCGTGAGAGAACAAAATGATATCACTTACAAATGTGTCCCTAGATGATAAATGTATTCAAGCCATCCAGGATGTTTTAAAAACCGGGCAACTTGCTCAGGGGGCAAGGGTAGAAGAATTTGAAGAATCCTTTGCGGCCTATACAGGCACCCGCTATGCAGTTGCTGTTAACAGCGGTACCGCCGCGCTTCATGTTGCCTTGCTTGCCTCAGGGGTTGAGCCTGGCAGCGAGGTAATCACCACTCCATTTAGCTTTATAGCAACCGCCAACTGCTGTTTATACTAGATCGGAAGAGCGTCGTGTAGGGAAAGAGTGTAGGATAGGGTGGTG
>CAZIQW010000008.1:0-7497 GCA_964541585.1 uncultured Dehalococcoidales bacterium
GAGATGGAATCTCGTGACTGGAGTTCAGACGTGTGCTCTTCCGATCTGCGGGAATCATAACCTCTATCTATTATCTCCAGGACAGGCTCGACACTCAAGCCAATCCGTGTTACCAGTTCAACCTCCTGCGAGGTAAATGAACGGGGCAACTGCATTCCCGAAGCTAACAGACCTTCTTCATTAACAAAATGATATTTGACAGCCGGTTCAGCGACAGACATTGAAGGATCTGCTGGTAGAGCGGAAGGAATCGTGGATGGATTAACTTGCTCAGGCGGCCTATCCAGTTCAGCAGCCGTGCAGGCATATCCGGCAATCATTATCAAAATAATGGAAATGATTAGAATCGCTTTCATATTGCCCCCTTACGGGATTCAATCCAACGACTTCTTCCCTGCCTGTAATATGCCAAAGTAAATGTCTTAATCCAAGTTTAAGCCTATATATGAACAATTGCAATAGTATATTATACCCGCTTATCTAATTCTGAAACAAACCGGCAGCTTTAGGTAAATCTAATATGAGTTATATTTTCAGGGCTTTATGTTTGGTAAATATAATGAATCTATATAAGACGCATGAAATATTTGCCAGTCTGTCATGCTGGAGGCCTCGACCGGCGAGGCCGAAGCATCTCAGGGTGGAGCTGAATTAATCAGGCATTTATTTTTTGCGTTACATATAAATATCCGGATTCCGGAGTATTTTTCCCGGAGTATTTTGGGTTCAGCACCCTTTCGATTTGTATTTTATATACTACAATATAATTGATGGTCTACTTACCAAAGGTAATAAAAGCTTACTAAGAGATAACGACGTCCATTCTATATTAACGAAGGAGGATTAATGTGGACAAATACAGATGCATAGTCTGCGGTTGGGTTTATGATCCGGCGGTGGGTGACCCGGATGGAGGAATCAGCCCGGGAACTCCGTTTGAATCAATCCCGGATGACTGGGTCTGCCCGATATGCGGGGCGGACAAGTCGCAATTTGAAAAAGAATAGGGGTTAAATCAGGGAGGTGAGACAATGCCTTTAGATGTGAATTTTTTGGTTGGGGGTGAAGCCGGGCAGGGTATCCAGACTATAGGCTTTGTCCTGGGGAAGACCATGGCCCGGGGAGGGCTGCACGTTTTCACCGACCAGGATTACGAGTCCCGAATACGCGGCGGTCACAATTTCTTCAGGGTGAGAGTTAAAGATGAAGAAGTAAAAGCCCACAATGAAAAGCTGGACATACTGATTGCCCTGAATAAAGAGACGGTAGAGCTGCATAAAAATGATATGAAGGAAAATGGGATCGTAATCCTGGACGGGCAGGCGCTAAAGATGGATGCCGGTACTCCGGGATTCGTGGATGTCCCACTGGAGAAGCTGGCAGTTGAAGCGGCGGAAAATAAAATAATGAGCAACTCCGTGGCGGTAGGAGCAGTCCTGGGGCTGGTAGGCTATGATTTTGAAATTTTAGCCGATGTTTTGCGCTGGCATTTTGCCAAAAACACGGAGAAGATACAGGAGGACAACGTCAGGGCGGCCAGGGCCGGTTATGATTATGCCGCCGAACGGATACCGAAGGGATTTACCAAAATCAGCCGGGCGGCCAGTGACGGCAAACGCATGTTCATTAATGGAAATGAAGCACTGTCTCTGGGAGCGATGGCAGCCGGATGCAAGTTTTTAGCGGCTTACCCGATGACGCCTACAACGCCGATACTGGAGTTCATGGCAGACAAAGGCCGCGATTACAACATCGCAGTCCTGCAGCCGGAGGATGAAATTGCCGCCATCAACATGATTGTCGGGGCTGCTTATACCGGCGTCCGGACGATGACCGCCACCTCCGGGAGCGGTTTTGCCTTGATGGTGGAAGGAATCGGTCTGGCCGGGATTACGGAGACTCCGATTGTGGTGGTACTGGGAGAACGCGCCGGTCCGGCGGTCGGCTTACCGACCCGCACCGAACAGGGTGAACTGCTTTTTGCGATACGCACCGGTACGGGTGAATTCCCCCGGGCGGTAATGACGCCGGCTACGGCTGAAGACGCCTTTTACCTGACAGCCAAAGCTTTCAACCTGGCCGAGAAATATCAAACTCCGGTTATAATCTTAACTGATACTCATTTAGCCAACTCTTATAATGATGTGAGCAAATTCGACCTGAAACAGATAAAAATAGACAGGGGGGCGCTTCTTACGAACGCAGAAGCTGTTAAACTGACCGACTATAAAAGGCATCAGGTAACCGAATCGGGAGTTTCACCCAGGGCCCTGCCCATGCAGAGCCGGGCGCTGGTGGTAACGGACTCGGATGAGCACGATGAATACGGGCATATGACGGAAAGCGCGGAAATCAGGACCCGGCAGGTAATCAAGAGGCTGAAGAAATACAGCGGATTAAAGAGCGAGATGGGACAGCCCCGTTTTCATGAAATGCCGGATGCCGAATTGACTTTAATCGGCTGGGGCAGCACCTACGGAGCGATTAAAGAAGCTTCCGAGATGCTGAAGAAAGAAGGTGTAGCTAACAATGTACTGCATTTCAGTGAGGTATGGCCTTTCCCTGTCGAAACCGTAGCCCCGATTTTGCAGAATTCCCGGAAGAGCATAGTTATCGAGAACAATGCCACGGGGCAATTTGCCCACCTGATACGCGGGGAGACAGGGCATAAGGTGAGCGGAACGATTAACAAATTCGACGGACGTCCGATTTCACCTTCGTTCATACTCAACGAATTGAGGAAGGGGGTGGTTTAATTATGGTCAGGGCGAGCGAACAACCAGCATTAACGGTGCAGGATTACCTGTCACCGGTAGAAAACCAATGGTGTCCCGGCTGCGGGAACTTCGGTATCTTAAGAGCCGTGAAGAAAGCTCTGGCAGAATTGAAGCTGGAGCCGCACCAGGTCCTGTTTGTTTCCGGTATCGGTCAGGCGGGGAAATTCCCGCATTATCTCAAGTGCAACTTGCTCAACGAACTTCATGGAAGGGCTTTGCCGGCCGCGGTAGCGGCCAAGATAGTGAACCCGGAATTGACAGTAATCGCGGTAGGCGGCGACGGCGACGGTTATGGTGAGGGGGGCAACCATTTTTTAAATGCCATGCTGCGCAACGTGAACATAACCTATCTGGTACATGACAACCAGGTCTATGGATTAACCAAAGGCCAGGCATCACCCACGAGCGACCGGGGATTTGTCACCAAGACAACTCCTACCGGTGCCTGGGAACCCATCAACCCGATGGCCCTGGCAATTGCCTGCAATGCCAGCTTTATCGCCAGAAGCTATTCGGCCAACACCGAACACCTGGTAAAAATGGTCAAGATGGCAATCCAGCATAAAGGCTTTTCACTGGTAGATATATTTCAGCCCTGTGTCACCTATAACAAGGTCAACACCTATCAATTCTACCAGACTCATCTTTATAAACTGGACGATGAAGAAGGTTATGATCCAACCGATAGAATTGCCGCCTTTAATAAGTCCCTCGAATGGGGTGAAAAAATACCTATCGGCCTGTTTTACAGGGCAGAAAGACCGGTATTTGAAGAAAATCTCCAGGCAGCCAGAGGAGAACCGCTGGTGAAACAGAAGCTAGATCCGATGAAGTTCGAAACACTTCTGGATGAATATATATAAGGGGGAGGAGGACATGGCAACAAAAGTAGGTATCAATGGTTTCGGCCGTATCGGCAGACAGGTCATGCGGATAGTGGCAGAGCAGAATAGAAGTGAAATTGAGATAGTGGCCATCAATGATCTTACGGATACAAAAACCAACGCCCACCTGTTTAAGTGGGACAGCAGCTATGGAAGATTTCCGGGTACGGTGGAAGCATCTGAAGATTCAATTACCGTAAACGGGAAAAAGATTCAAGTGCTGGCGGAGAGGGATCCGGGGAAAATCCCCTGGAAGGACTATGGTGTGGAGGTGGTAATTGAATCGACCGGTCTGTTTACCGATCCGGTCAAAGCGCAGGCTCATATACATGACAGCGTGAAGAAGGTCATCATTTCCGCTCCGGCAAAGGGGGATGTGCCAACCCTGGTTATGGGCGTCAATGAAAAGGACTACGACCCGCAGAAGCACCATGTTATTTCCAATGCTTCCTGCACCACCAACTGCATCGCCCCGGTCATTAAAGTCCTGAATGATAACTTCGGGGTTATCAGGGGGTTAATGACCACAGCTCACTCTTACACCAACGACCAGCGCCTTCTGGACCAGCAGCACAAGGACCTGCGCCGGGCGAGAGCCGCTGCCCTGAGCATTATACCGACCAGCACCGGAGCGGCCAGAGTGGTAGGTGTAGTCATTCCGGAGCTCAAAGGAAAGCTGAACGGTATCGCTTTGAGAGTGCCTACGCCAACCGTGTCTATCTGTGATTTTGTGGCTGACTTAAAGAAAAAAGTCACTCCCTCTGAAGTGAACCAGGCATTTAAAGCTGCGGCGGAGGGTGAACTGAAAGGCATCCTGGAGTACACCGAAGAGCCGCTGGTCAGCGTCGACTTCCGGGGCAGTTCGGCCAGTGGGATTTTTGATGCCGAAAGCACTATGGTTATTGATGGGGATATGGTAAAGGTGTTAGCATGGTATGATAACGAGTGGGGTTACAGCTGCCGGCTGGTAGACCTGACCGCGTTCATTATTAATAAAGGACTCTAATCTAACATTTATGCGCCATATTACTATCAATGGAGGAGAAAAATGTCCAGGCAAAATCCGCCCCAGGTAAAGTCCCGTTTCAAAAAAAAGACCGTCAGAGACATTGATTTAGCCAGCAGGCGAGTACTGGTAAGAGTGGACTATAACGTTCCGACAGATAAAAGCGGAAATATTACCGACGACAGCCGCATCCGGGCCAGTTTACCCACCATTCAATATTTACTGGAGCATCAGGCCAAAATAATTTTGTGTTCCCATTTCGGGAGGCCGAAGGGGAAGGTAGTAGAAACGATGCGATTGGCTCCCGAGGCTAAACGACTTTCGGAAATACTGGATAAGCCCGTAACCCCTTTGAATGACTGTATAGGGCCTGAAGTAGAGAAGACAGTTTCCGGCATGCATCCCGGTGATATTGTATTACTGGAAAACCTGCGTTTTTATCCTCAGGAAGAAGCCAATGACCCGGAATTCGCCAGGTCGCTGGCTTCACTGGCGGATGTTTACGTTAATGACGCTTTCGGTGCCGCCCATCGAGCACATGCTTCCGTAACCGGTGTCGCTCTGCACCTGCCGGCAGTGGCCGGTTTCCTGATGGAAAAAGAGCTTAACGTGCTGGGTAATCTACTGCAATCCCCGGTCCATCCCTTTATCTCCATTATGGGGGGGGCCAAGGTAAGCGATAAAATGGGGGTAATCCGGAATATTCTGGATAAAATAGATGCCCTGCTTATCGGCGGAGGCATGGCAGCCAACTTTCTCAAAGCACAGGGATATGACGTAGGAGCCTCGGCCGTGGAAGAAAACCAGCAGGATTATACGAAAGAAATGCTCCGGGAAGCCCAGTCAAAAGGAGTCCGCCTGTTATTACCGGTAGATGTGGTCATCACCGAGAAGCTGGAAGACGGAGTTCCCACCAGAACAGTCACGGTAAAAGAGATACCGGCAAACTGGCTGATAGCCGACATCGGTCCGGAGACTACACGGCAATTTATCAATGAAATCCAGAACAGCAAGACGGCTTTCTGGAATGGGCCGATGGGAGTATTTGAAATTGAAGCTTTTGCTCAGGGGACCCGGGGAGTGGCTAACGCCCTGGCTGGAAGCAAGGCAACGACTGTAGTCGGCGGCGGGTCGACAGCCGAGGCTGTTGAGTCAATGGGGATAGCCGATAAAATGTCTCATGTATCTACAGGCGGCGGGGCATCTCTGGAGCTTCTGGAAGGTCTGGAACTACCTGGATTGGCGGCATTACAAAATAAATAGATACTCATTTCAGGCTATTATTGCCAGTGAAGTATGATATGTCAGTTTTTCCGTCACGGCGACCCGAAATGCAGTGAATCGGAAGCAATCCCCGAAGGTAGTGTCACCCTCGGAGGTTGCTTCGGAAGAAGAGAAGATCCTCGCAAAGACGGTAAGGGCTGCTTCGAAGGGATACACACGAAGGCTCCCGGAATTCACCCGCGAGGCATCTTAAAGACTTATGACATTTGGATTTACGGTTGCTATAATCAACTATACTATATATTTCAGGGTGCAGTGGAGTGATTTATGCCGCATAAAAGAGAATGGGACCACCGGACCAAAATTGTATGTACCCTGGGCCCTGCGACCTGTACGACAGAGATGATTGAGCGGCTTATTCAGGCCGGAATGAATGTCGCCAGAATTAACCGCTCTCACGGGACCCTGGAAGAGCATGCCGGTTACATCCGCAGGGTTAGAGAAGCCGCCGCACATTTGGGTATCGATATAGCCGTCCTGATGGACCTGCCAGGCCCCAAGTACCGCACCGGCAGCATGAAAGATGGTTCGGCGATACTGAAAAAAGGCGCCATGGTTGTCCTGACCAACCGGAAGATAAAGGGCGATGAAAAGATGGTTCCCATCAATTTTCCTACTCTGGCGAATGATGTTAAACCCGGGAGCGTTATTCTGGTGGATGACGGCGCCATTGAGCTGAGGGTCCAGGATACCAGAGGCAAGGATGTCATCAGCAAGGTTATAGTGGGGGGGGTAATAACACCGGGGAGGGGGGTAGTGGTCCCCGGCGTACATGTTTCGGAACCCTTTCTAACGCCCCAATTACAGGAAAACCTGGATTTTGCCCTGCAGCAGAAACCGGACTATATTGCGTTGTCGTTCGTCACAATCCCGGAGGAAGTAAATCAGGTCAGGAATATCTTACAGGAAAAGGATTCCGATATACCGCTGATTTCCAAAATAGAAAGGGGGGAAGCGCTCAGGAATTTCGATAAAATACTGGCTGTCAGCGATGGGATTATGGTAGCCAGGGGAGACCTGGGCGTTGAAATTCCCTTAAAAGAAGTACCTCTGGCACAAAAAGACATCATTCGCAAATGCAACCAGGCCGGCAAGGCGGTAATTACGGCAACCCAGATGCTGGAGTCCATGATAAACGCGGCCCGACCTACCCGTGCCGAGGTTACCGATGTGGCAAATGCCATTCTTGACGGTACGGACGCGATAATGCTTTCAGCTGAAACCTCCATCGGAAAATATCCGGTACAGTCGGTAAAGATGATGTTTGATATCGCCCGTGAAACGGAACGGCATTTACCTTACGAGCAGATGCTAACCGCCAGAGGCCGGTGGCTTGAGCATAAGACTGATGAACTTATCAGCTATAACGCCTGTTATACAGCCTACTGGTTGAAGGCTGCAGCCATCGTTGCCTTTACCCAATCGGGCAGCACGGCCAGGCGGGTTTCCAAATACCGACCGAAGATGCCGATTATTGCCATTTCTCCCAGCCGGGAGGTTGCAGGCCGGATGATACTCTACTGGGGCGTTCAGGCTTTTCAGATTG
>CAZIQW010000008.1:7507-19056 GCA_964541585.1 uncultured Dehalococcoidales bacterium
ATCCGTGGATGACCTGTTTGAAACAGGTGCCAAAATAGCAAAAGAACTGGGCGTAGCCAAAACCGGCGACCTGATTATCATCACCGGGGGAATCCCGGTAGGCATCACCGGCACGACCAACCTGCTGAAGGTGCACGAAGTAACGTGAGCTAAACAACGCGCTTTTTTAACGACAAGTGGAGGATTTGTTTTGAGTGGCGGAATAATACTGCATATAATGTCGAGATAACAGATTATCATTAAAAGGGTAAAGGTATGGAGAAGAAGTTAGCTCCGGTCCATCCGGGGGAAGTTTTATTAGAGGAATTCCTCAAACCGATGGGGATTAGCCAGAATTACCTGTCTATAAAGATAGGAGTACCTGCTCGTCGTATCAATGAGATTGTCCTGGGTAAGCGCCGCATCACAGCCGATACGGCTTTACGGCTGTCGCGATACCTTGGTATCACGGCCAAATTCTGGCTGGGGCTACAGATGGATTATGATCTGGATGTAGCGGACGATAAAACAGGCGAGCGGATAAAGCGTGAAGTTATAATCTGACTATTCCTCCGCCTTGCCCTGTTTAGCCACCGCCGCCATGGCTTTTTGCACTTCTTCCTGGTCCCCGAGGTAGTAATTTCCCAGCGGTCTCAGGTCATCGTCCAGCTCATAAACCAGCGGAATACCGGTAGGTATATTTAAACCGGGAATATCAGCGTCAGAGATATTATCCAGGTATTTGACCAGCGCTCTCAGGCTGTTTCCATGGGCGGCGATAATTACTCTTTTGCCGGATTTAAGCACGGGGGCCAGTACTTCGTGCCAGCAGGGCATAAAACGGGCCACGGTATCTTTAAGACTCTCGGTCAGGGGCATTTCACCGGGGGGCAATCCCTGGTATCTGGGGTCCCGGGCCGGATTGCGCTCATCATCCGGGGTTAAGGGAGGAGGTTGAATATCATAGCTTCTCCGCCAGGTAAAAACCTGCTCTTCACCGTATTTTGCCGCCATCTCCGCTTTATTCAATCCCTGCAAGGAGCCGTAATGCCGCTCATTTAATCTCCAGGAGCGGTAAACCGGAATCCACATCAGGTCCATCTCGTCCATGACAATCCAGAGCGTGCGGATAGCCCTTTTGAGTACCGAGGTATAAGCGACATCAAAGAGATAACCCTGTTCTTTCAGTATTTGCCCGGCTTTCAAGGCTTCAACTTTACCCTTTTCGGATAAGTCGACATCCGTCCAGCCGGTAAACCGGTTCTCCTTATTCCAGGTGCTTTCTCCGTGTCTGACAAGTACAAGCTTAATCATGTTATATCTCCGTAAAAAAGATCTCTTAATATAATATGTACATTATTTAATACTTGGAAGCCATCATGCCTACACGGCTTCCGGTGACTACATAAACAATACGTTCTGCGATGTTGGTGACTCTATCAGCACTGCGCTCCAGGTTGTGGGCCACCCAGATAAGCCGGGTAGCCCGGGTGATGGTTCTGGGGTCTTCAGCCATGAACGAAAGGAGCTCGCGGAAAACCTGGTCGTAAATATTATCAATAGCATCATCTTCAGCACAAATACCCTGGGCTGCCTCGGCATCATGGTGGATAAAAGCTTCCAGTACCCTCCGGAGCATACTGCCAGTCATATCGGTCATGCGGGGGAGGTCAATCAAAGGTTTCAAGGGAGGCTCATCGCCTATCGAGATAGCGATTCTGCCGATACCTTCGGCGTGGTCTCCAATGCGCTCCAGGTCCACAATGATATTTAAAACTGCAACTATGATTCTCATATCACTGGCCATGGGCTGCTGGGTGACGATTAAATCAATGCATTCCTCTTCAATGTTAAAACGCTTCTGGTCTATCATCTGGTCTTCATCAATTACCTTTTGGGCCAGCTCGAGGTCGCGGTTTTTTAAAGCCTCCATAGAACGGAACAATGCGGTCTCCACCATGCTGCCCATGGTCAGGACCTGGTCCTGCAACTCACGCAAACGTTGATCGAAAAATCTTCTTGTCATTAGCGCAGTCTCCTTTAACCGAATCTTCCTGTAATATAGTCTTCGGTACGTTTGTCTCTCGGCCGGCTGAATAGTTCCTTGGTGGCACTATATTCTACCAGCTCTCCCAGCAGCATGAAAGCCGACCAATCGGAGACGCGTGCCGCCTGCTGCATATTATGAGTCACAATAACGATAGTGTATTTCTCTTTAAGTTCCTGCATTAATTCTTCTACTTTTAAGGTCGATATGGGATCGAGAGCGGAGCAAGGCTCATCCATCAGAATCACTTCGGGCTCAATCGCCAGCACCCGGGCAATGCATAACCTTTGCTGCTGTCCACCGGAAAGGGCCAGCCCGGATTTGTCAAGGTCATCCTTAACCTCGTCCCAGAGGGCAGCGGCACGGAGGCTTTTCTCAATAATGTCTTTTATACTTCCCCTGTGCCTAAATCCCAGCATCTTGGGACCAAAAGCCACATTCTCAGCAATAGATTTGGGGAAAGGATTAGGCTGCTGGAACACCATGCCCACCCTTTTTCTCAGTTCTACAATATCGACAGAGGGGTCGAAAATATTTTTCCCGTCCAGTAAGGCTTCTCCTTCAACTCTGGCGCCGGGAGTGATATCCGTCATACGGTCAAATGTACGCAGCAGGGAAGATTTACCGCATCCCGAAGGACCGATAATAGCAGTTATCTGACGCTCTCTTATCCTGGCGGTCACATTTTTCAAGCAGTGGTATTTTTTATAATACAGGTTTAGTTTTTTGGTCTCTATTTTAGGATCCATATTACATCCTTCTATTTCGGGTGATTATGTTTGTGAAATAATCATTAATAATAAATGAATATCAGGCTTTGCCCAGCATTTTGGTCTGGAAACGCTGCGACATCCAGTTAGTCAGAGTATTGATAATAAGTATCATTATAATTAGTATTGCAGCGGTGGCCATAGCCTTTTCAAATGCTCGTGTCTCCATGGCGATATAAAAAACATGCAGAGAAAGGGTACGGCCGCCGGAAAGCAGCGAAGTAGGCATGGCGGCACTGCCTCCCATAGTAACATAAAGACAGGCGGTCTCTCCTATGGCCCGACCGATACAGAGAATGATGCCGGTGACGATGCCCGGGAGCGCAGCCGGCAGTATAACGTTAATTATCGTCTGCCATTTGGTAGCCCCGAGCGAAAGACCGGCTTCACGCTGATAATGAGGCACAGCCCGTATAGCTTCCTCGGTAGTGCAGATTAATGTCGGCAAGAGAAGACATACCAGAGTCAGTGCTCCGGAAAGAATTGAAAAGTTGAAATGCAGTACAGTCACAAACAAAGCAAAACCGAAGAGACCGAAAACAATGGAAGGGACGCCGGCAAGTGTACTGACGGCATATCGTATAGTCCTGGTTAACCCATTATCAGGGGCATATTCGCTAAGATAGATGGCGGTACCGATACCCGGAACAATCAGCAGCACAATAGTGAGTCCGATGAGGTATACGGTAGCTACAATAGTTGTAGAAATACCACCTTCTCCGGATAAGCCACCCTCGGGAGGAGTTATTAAAAAGCTCCAGCTTAAATGGGGTAACCCCTGAACCAGGACATAGCCGATAATAACCAGAAGTATCAGAACGGTGACGGCCCCGGCCCCCCAGATTACAACAGTGGCTATATTTTGCTTAACTTTAGCGGTCACTCTGGCTCCCTATACCTTTCTTAAATAAAACTATGGTCAGTGAATTCAGGATAATAATGATGGCAAGAAGGATCACACCGGTAGCAAAAAGGGCGTTCTGATGCAGGCCGCTGGCGTAGTTAATTTCAACGGCGATGTTTCCGGTTAAAGTCCGGGCGGGATCTAAAGGGGAAAGAGGTATCATGACAGCATTTCCAATAACCATAATCATAGCCATGGTTTCGCCGATAGCCCGTCCTATTCCCAGAATAACTCCGGCCCCGATACCGGAACGGGCAGCCGGAATTAAAACATGCCAGATGGTCTGCCACTGGGTAGCCCCCGCAGCCAGAGAGCCTTCCTTGTATTTCCGGGGTACCGTCCGGATGCTGTCATCGCTGATACTGATGATGGTAGGCAGCACCATTGCCATCAGGACAATGCAGGCTGCCGCTATACTATATCCGGTCCCGCCGATTTCACGGACAGCAGGGACTATCACAGCCATACCTACCAGCCCATATATCACGGAAGGTATACCTACCAGCAGTTCAACCGCCGGTCTTAATATTCTCCGTATACCATTGGGAGCTACTTCAGCTAATAAAACAGCACAGGCAATGCCCAGCGGAATGGACAACACCATGGAACCGATAGTCACTACCAGAGAACCCACTATCATTGTGAGGATGCCAAACTCTCCGTGAGTCGGGCTCCATTCTATTCCAAACAGGAAATCGAATAAACCAATCTGGATGAATGCAGGCAGGCCTTCAATAGCAATGAAGATGATTATGGCCAGAAGTATGACAAAGGAAGAAGAAGCGCAGACTATCACGCCTATCTTTGCCGCATTATCCGCAAAGTAACGTGATAGGCCGAAACGTTTCCTGGCAGGAAGGCCGGTTAAAGCTTCCCCATTGTTTTGGGTTAATCCAGAGTTATTTAACAGTGATGTATCCCTCTCCGGAAATTATCGACTGAGCTTCATTCCCGGTACAATAATCTATAAATATCTTAACAATTCCCTCAGGCTGGTTTTTAGTAAGAAAATAAAGCGGACGGACCAGAGGGTAAGCGCCTGTTTGAGCATTATCCCCGGTAGGAGCTACGCCATCTATCGCCAGAGCTTTCACTGTATCATCCAGATAACCGAAGGAGATAAAGCTGATGGCTGCGGGGTCTGAATTGACCACTCGCAATAACGCTCCGTTGGAAGACTGCAAAATGGAATTTCTGACAACCCTGGTATCTTTATCCATTATGATATCTTCAAACGTAGTCCGGGTGCCGGAGCCTTCTTCACGGGCACTTACATGGACGGTCCTGTCATCTCCCCCAACCTGGCTCCAGTTGGTTATCCTGCCGGAATAGATATCCCTGAGCTGCTCTATGGTTAAGCTGTTAACCGGGTTAGCCGGGTGGACAATAAAAGCTAATCCGTCCCTGGCAATAATATGGGTTAAAAGCTCCGGGTCGCTTTCCGTCAGTTCCCGGGAAGCAGTCCCGATATCTACAGTGCCGTCATGAGCAGCCTTAATTCCTACTGATGAGCCTCCCCCCTGGACAATCACTTTAATACCGGGATATCTGGACATGAAAGCATTGGCTAATTTTTCAGCCAGGGGTTGTACTGTTGATGAACCGGATACGCTTACGTTCCCGGAAAGTGCGGCAGAAGAAGTGATGCCGGGAGTACCATTCGATGGAGTAGAAGAACCATTACTGCAGGCGAATAAAGCCAGCAGCAAGATAAGGAATGTCGCGGTCATTAAGGCGAACCATTTGCCTCTACCGTTTAAATCCATGTCTCGTAATACCCGTCATTAATTATAGAGCTATACTCAAAGAATTTCCACTGTAAGACAAACTCAGCTTTGATAACTCCATAATCTCCCATGTTAACCTTTCGACATCCAGTTGATGAGTCCCGAAATACTCCCCATATCCAGAATACCAGACCATGTTTAAGACAGTTTTAAGGTTTTGTTAAGAGAATGTTAAATTCTAGACATTTCTGGTATCCGGTAAAGGTATACTGAAATTGAAGACGGCACCTTTTCCTTCCCGGCTCTGCACCCAGATTTTACCACCATGAGCCTGAATGATGTGCTTGGCAATAGCCAGTCCCAGGCCGCTGCCTTCAGCAGTCCGGGATTTATCCGCCTTAAAAAAGCGTTCGAATATATGCGGTAAATCGTCACCGGAGATGCCGATACCTGTGTCCGAGACCTGTACCGTTACCGCGGTATTTGAAAAGGTGGATTTGATGGTGATTTCTCCGCCACCGGGCGTGAATTTGACTGCGTTATGAATTATATTAGTAATTACCTGCTGAATCCGTTCCCGGTCGGCCTGAACAAGAGGTATACCGTCTGTCAGGTCTAACGTTAAAGATATTTGCTTTCTTTCCATCTGAGGCAGCAGATGGCCGACAACTTCATTTATCGACTGATTCAGGTTTACCGGTTCCAGATTCAGTCTGGTCTTCCCGGTTTCAACACGTGATAACTCGATAAGCTTGTTCACCAGATGTGTCATGCTGTCTACTTCAGAATTAATCTTGTTTAAGAAATCGTTGGCCGTGTCTTTATCATTGATAGCTCCGTCCTGCAAAGTTTCGGCGATGGCTTTTATGGCGGCAAGGGGTGACCTCAACTCGTGGGATATGTTGCCGATAAATTCTCGCCGCATGGCTTGCAGGCTGCGCAGTTCAGTGAGGTCCTGAAAAAGGAGGGCCGCGCCGGACATTGTTTCAACCTTTAAAGGTACTGCAATGACTCGGATGAGCTTGCCGGAAGTGGTTTCAATCCGGGTGTCCTGTTTCTGCCGGTATTTCAGACAGTTATTTAAGATATCATCAATCTCATAGTTGAACATGACCTCAATTAAAGGTTTACCGATTACATTATCCGCTTTAAAGTTAAAAAGATTTTCTGAAGCCGGGTTAACCAAAAGAATATTACCCTTATAATCGGTCATTATGACTCCATCGGATATAGCTGAGATGATGGTCAATAACCGGCCCTTCTCGTCTGAGGAAGCCTCCATCATTTCCCGGATATCGGAAGACATTTTGTTAAAGGCCTGCCCCAGTTTTCCAGTTTCATTGTTTCCTGTTACTTCAACATTCTGCTTGAGCTCTCCAGAAGAGATTTTTTCAGCAGCTGCGGTTATCTTTTTCAGGTTTTGGTTAATTCTACGGATGATGAAAAAAGCGATTATAATTGCCAGCAAGGCGATAACTGCCAGGACAATTATGGCGATAGTACTTAGAACTGAATCCCCCGGAGATAATAAAGGCAATTTTATACCTCTAACTTGTAGCCTACGCCTCTTATGGTAATCAGATGCTTCGGCTTTTCTGGATTATCTTCAATCTTTTCTCTAAGCCAGCGCACGTGGACGTCCACGGTTCGAGTATCACCGGCAAAATCGTAACCCCATACTTTTTCTAATAGAACTTCACGGCTAAACACCTGCCCCATATTGCGGGCCAAAAAAACCAGCAAATCAAACTCTTTGGGACTTAGCTCCAGAGGCACATCGTCACGGAGCACTGTGTGGCGGGAAGAATCTATGTCAAATTTTCCCGCGTGTATAACCTGAGTCGTTGCTTGACCGTTTTTAATAAATTCTTCTTTATCAATCTCCGAGCGGCGCAGCATGGCACGTATGCGGGCTAAAAGTTCTCTCATACTGAAGGGTTTGGTAATGTAATCATCCGCGCCGATTTCCAGACCGACAATTTTATCAACCTCTTCCGCCCTGGCCGTCAACATGATTATGGGCACAGTCATCTCTTTACGCAAAATGCGGCAGACTTCAAGACCGTCTAACTCCGGAAGCATGAGGTCCAGAATAATCAGGTCCGGGTTTTCCTTCCGGCTGGTGGCGATGGCCTTTAATCCGTCACCGGCAGTCGCAACTTTGTAGCCTTCTTTCAAAAGATTGTATTTGATAACGTTCAGTAAGGTTTCGTCATCCTCGACTACCAGAATTTTCTTAACAGCCAATTGGGCTCCTTATGCACCAGCTTACTCATATATTGATTTAAAAGGAATGTTTAAATGTTGAAGAGGAAATTAATAACATCGCCGTCCTGTACGATGTAGGTCTTGCCTTCCAGACGGAGAAGCCCGTGTTTTTTTGCCTCTACCAGGCTACCGCACCGGAGTAATTCAATATAATGGATAACTTCAGCCCGGATAAACCCTCTTTCGATATCCGAATGAATCTTACCCGCAGCTTTCACAGCCTCGGTACCTTTCTTGATGGGCCAGGCGCGGCATTCATCTTCCCCCACCGTAAGAAAAGAGATTAAATCCAGCAACTCATAGGAGACTTTAATAGTACGGTCCAAACCGGATTCCTGCATGCCGAATTCCTGGCGAAATTCCTCCATGGCCTCATCGCCCATTTGAGAAAGTTCCATTTCCAATTTTCCACAAGAAGCAATTATCCTGGATTTTGGCGTGGCATAGCGGTTGTTTAAATCTTCCTCTATCGGTTTAACCTCCGGCAACTGGTCTTCACCGATATTCACTACGGTTAACAGGGGTTTGGCAGTGAGAAACTGGTAATTATTGACTACTTTCAATTCATCCGAAGTCAGCTCTATTTCCCGGATAGGTAATTCTTTCTCCAGGTTGGACTTTATATTTAAGAGGATATCCTGTTCTCTTTGAACAGCCTGGCGTTCAGATGGTTTAGCCGCTTTCAAAGATCCCTCAATTCTTTCCAGTCTTTTTTCCAGAATAGAAAGGTCGGAAAAAGCCAGCTCCAGGTTCATGGCTTCGATGTCTCTTCCCACGTCCAGACTGCCTTCGGGATGCGGCAGACTATCGTCCTTAAAAGACCGTACCACATTGACCAGAACGTCCACCGTACTGAGTTGATTCAGCAACTGGCCGCCGATTCCCTTGTCCAGGGCCATCTCTTTGACCGAGGCTCCGATGTCAATATATTTTACTTCGGCATGGACAATCTTTTTGGGATGAAAGATATCTGACAGCTTATAAAGCCTGTCATCAGGAACAAGGGCCATACCGATATTAGCCTGCGCTTTAGAGGAATAGCTTCCGGTAGCTGCTTTTCCCTTTGTCAATCCGTTGAAGACGGTGGTTTTCCCGCTCTTCGATAATCCGATAATTCCGATATCTACGCTCATCTTTCCCCTGCCAATAAATATTTCATTTACTGATTACCAACATTATTATCGACTTGTGGAAATCAAATATCATTTTACCCTGTATATAAGCATACTGCAATCCGGCCGGCTGACATTTCTTTGACAGACCAAAATCATTTATGCTAGCATATAGACAACTCCAGAGCTGTCTCACCTAATGAGAAATCGATGGTGAACAGCCGGTAGATGAATAATCTCGACGGCATTGCTGGAAACGGCAATGTTTCCCGGATTGGAAAAGGAGATAAAATGATTTATACTCTTCTATGAAATGGCGCGCTCATTTATTGAGAAGCGCTATTTTTTGTTTGAGGGACTTTTTCAACAGCCCTCCTTTTCCGCTCGCTTAATCTTAAGCCGTTTTGAGTGATTTATGGTTGTCTGTGTCACTTTTGCAGCATGTCAGACTATCAAGCTTAACAGGGAGAAATCAAATGCTGAAGAAAATCAAGGTAACTGAAGCTGTGGGTATGGTTCTGGGACACGATGTTACCAAAGTGATTCCCGGTCAGTTCAAAGGGCCGGCCTTTCGCCGGGGACATATCATCCACACTGAAGATATTCCGGAGTTCTTGAACCTGGGCAAGGAGCATATCTATATTATGGAGCTGTCAGAGGAAGAGGTGCATGAAGAGGAAGCGGCTGTCCGTATTGCCAGCGCAATCGGCGGCTCCGGGCTTGAATTCAGTCTGCCTAAAGAAGGCAGAGTGAATCTGATAGCCAGGTATGAGGGTCTGCTAAAGATAAATACAGCAACATTAAAAGAGATTAATTCTCTGGGGGAAATCCTGGTGGCTACTCTGCATAACAACACGGTTTGTCAGACGGGAAGAACCGTAGCCGGAACCAAGATAGTCCCTCTTTATACCACTGAAACCAGATTAAACGATGTGGAAAATATCTGCCGAAAATCCGGCAAAGTCATAGAGATTCAGCCGTTTCCTCAGAAAAAGGTGGGATTGGTTATTACCGGAAGCGAAGTATTTAAAGGCCTTATCCGGGATAAATTTGGTGAAGTAATCCGGAAGAAATGCGAAGCTCTGGGTTCAAAGATAAACCATCAGGCCATTGTTCCGGATGATTCAGATATCATTGCGCAGGCTATTCAGGGAGCCAAAGCCGCAGGCAGTGAGATAATCGTGGTCTGTGGAGGATTATCGATTGATCCGGATGATGTCACTGTGGATGGGGTAAGAAAAAGCGGAGCAAGAGTAATCTCCTATGGCGCTCCCGTGATGCCCGGGGCCATGTTCCTTTATGCGACATTGGAGGATGTGCCGGTACTGGGGACTCCGGCAGCAGCCAGCCATAATCCAACAACCATTTTTGATCTGGTCTTGCCCCGTGTCCTGTGTGGAGAGAGGCTTGGAAGGGACGACATTATTGAACTCGGTCACGGTGGGCTATGTCTTAACTGCACCGGGTGTTCTTTCCCGGTATGCCCGTTTGGAAAATAAAATTCAACAAGAAAGGAAATTATCATGAAAAAACTGTTGGTCCTGGTATTATTCCTGGTACTGGTTTTCCCATTAATCGGCGGATGTGCTCAGGAGCAGGATAATGACAAACCGCTCGGCTTGGCGGTTGAATTTAACGACCACGCTGCCTGCGCCTATATTGCCCAGGACAAAGGCTATTTCACCGAAGCAGGTCTGAACCTTTCGGCTTATGAAAGCTATGTCACCGGTACCGCCCTGGCAGCGGCCTTAGCCCGCGGGGATATTCAGGCGGCTTATATCTGCCTGGTCCCGGCTATCAGTGCCTACGCCAATGCCGGGGTTCCGCTAAAAGTAGTCGCGGGTACTCATAAGTACGGATATGGCCTGGCGGTTAATCCGGACAAGATTAAAAAAGTGCAGGACTTATCCAACCCGGGCATTCGTATCGGATGTGTCCAGACAGGCTCAGCTGCTGATGTGGCACTGCAAAAAATGATCGACAAGTACGGGATAGACCAGGAAGCCTTATTGAAAAACGTGCAGCAGATGAACCCTCCCAAGCAGATACTGGCCATACAGGCGGGAAAACTGGACGCTACCTTCATGCCGGAGCAATGGGTGACCATGGCTGAGGACTGCGGTTTCCAGATGCTGCTGACCGCCAGGGATATCTGGCCGGAAATGCAGGGCAGTGTATTGATTGTCAAAGAGGAACTGCTGAACAACAACCCTGATACAGTAAAAAAACTGGTAGAAATATCACAGAAGGCTACTGCCTGGGCTCATGATAATCCCGGCGAAGCTTCCGAGATTATGGCCAGACAGCTCCAATCAGCCGGAGACCAGGTTTTCCCGGTAGAAGTGGCGGAAACAGCCAAACAATTTCAAATTACTTCTGATATCATGTTGCGCTCTATGGACAGACTGGAATATGCCGTTGAAATTGACTCAGCTGTAGTGCAGGAAATAATAGATTACATGGCTTCGCTGGGTTATATTAAGAGCAGTTTCCCGGCGGAAAACATACTGGACTTGAGGTTTCTTAAGTAATGGCGATATTCAAGCGACTGAGGCCGGGATGGGGACTGGTACCGGTAGTCATCTTTCTGGCCTTCTGGGAACTGATAGCCCGGCTGGATGTATTGCCGGGCAATTTCCTGCTGCCCCCTTTTTCGGAAGTGGTAGCGGAATTCTACCATTTGAGTGCCAGCGGAGTACTGGGAGAGAATTTCCTCAGCAGCCTGATCAGAGTGCTGATCGG
>CAZIQW010000009.1:0-9818 GCA_964541585.1 uncultured Dehalococcoidales bacterium
AGATGGAATCTCGTGACTGGAGTTCAGACGTGTGCTCTTCCGATCTAATGCCAGCGGCTATCATTATTCCTTTGAAAATAGTTATTTTTTTAAGTCTTTTTCTCATGTATATCCTTTACCTGTTTATTTTTTACTAAATGCAATGTCAGCACTTTCCCCGAATTACTTATCGGATTGGCGCGCCTGATTTGGAGCGCCTCGGCCTGCAGCCACACGCCGCTGGCCAGTTTACCGCCGTATATGCCCCGTTTCAACTCGCGCAGGATGGTTCCGATTACTTTCCTGTTGTCGAGTTCCCCGACCGAAGGGCTAATGTTCAGAATCAAGCGTGTATGGCTTTGTTCATCCTCTTCTTCAACCAGTTGATAATCGGTGGCAACCCCTCCGAATTCACGCGGCAGTACATTTTCCAGAATATAAACAAAATCCGAGCCTACTATGGTCATGCCCTGTCCGGTGAGCTTGGCAAAGCTGCGGATGTGGCTGATATGATGAGTAAACCCCAGCTCCTCGAAAAAACAACCGCATTTTTTATTTTCGTAAACCCCGTAATCATCGCTCTCCAGGTTGATCAGGATTTTCGGGCTTGAGGGCAAGAGAGTAGTATAGGCAAGAGAGTCAACCTGCTGACCGGTACACCCGATTGACCGGGACCGCTGTATTGCGGCTATGGCATCATTAAATAAATGCGTATCATCGGGTGATTCATAATTCGGACAACTGCAACCAATCCAGCCGATTTCAGTAATAAAATAGGTCGAGGTCATGGTTACCCCGGCCGCCGCGATTTGCTCACGTTTTCCCTGTGTAAGGGGTTCTCCGCCAAGAACGAAATGTGAACCGGCAATATCTAGCCCGTGTTTAATAGCAGCCTGGCATATCATTACCGCCAGGCTTACAAAGCAGCTGAAATTACAGCCGCCGTGTTTTCTTTTCATATCAGCTATCCAGCCGGCGATTCTCACCGTGTTTTCAGGGTTGACGTACTGCGGGTATGGTATTTTGAGCCCCCAGAAACTGGGGGCGTGTATGAAATATCTTAGCGCGAGCCTGTCTCTAAATGATGCCTGCACCTGTTTTTCGTTAACGGGCGAAAACCATTTATCTATCGGAGTACCACTTTTCATAAATTGCAGGACCGATCCCAGCCCAGCGGCAGAAGGAAGTATGGGAAAGTATAATCCCAGTGGATAATTTTGTACCTTAAAGGCATGCGTCAATGCCGACCGATAGTAACTTTTTTCAAGAGTATAATTGAGGTCGAATGTAGTCCTGGTACCGGCACTGCGCGACCCACTGCTGCGGACCTGGTAATAATCAGGAAGGTACGGATTATCGAAATCGCGTTCTCTGAACTGGAAGCGGCTGCCCCCTCGCACAACTTCTTTTTTACCCTTGAATTCTTCCCAGCTTAAATATACTCCATCTCTTTCCAATTTTTGCAGGGTGCTTTCTATGCCGTTTTTGTTTACCGAAGCTTCGATATCTCCGTATTCGCATCCCGCGTGCCGCAGAAGCATTAAATAGGGGCTGCACGGGTTATCGTATACACCTGTTTGAATCAGCGCCATAAAGTTTTTATTACGGTCACGCAGCCGCTGTGTAATAACCTGTATACTCTTTTCCAGATTAACAGGGGATTTCAGGAATGTTCTTAGTTCACCCATAAAACGCTGATATTTAACTATACCTGCATACACTGACAGCGAGACATCCCCTCAATGGACAACAAGTATTTACTTTTATATGAGGTATTGGTAAGGTAGAGGTAAAAGAAATACCGGTCAAACTTGTGCTCTATTATATCATATATCTTAACTGAAATATATCTGAAACCCACGGCAGCCAGGGTCATTTCATTTGGAGAATCGAAAAGCCCGGTTGAGCCCCGGACGAGCAAACCCCGGTCACCTTGCCTCCTGGCGGAGTCCGCGGGCGACTCGGGCGAGGTTTGAACTATTATTAAATGAAAAAACCTTGCCACGGCAGCCGGTTCACTTTCCCGGTTACTGCAGCCGCTTCTTCACTTTTAACCTGTAATTTTGACCTTTGATTTTTGACTTCTCCTTTACACCCAACCCGTACAGGCTGTATAACTATAAGTGATTTTTGCTTGCGAGGTAATAGATTTGAGCGATAAGCTGGACGAGAAAATCAAAGCTTCCCTGGTAGACGGCAAATTACCCTGTGCCGCTGCTTTCCGGATTGCCGGAGAATTTAAAATTACTCCCCGGGAGGTGGGCGAAGCCTGCAACCGGCTTCAGATCAGGGTCCGTGCCTGTCAGCTGGGCTGTTTCCCTTAACTGCCTTTTCAATCCGGTGAAGGGCTTCCTCCAGAATAGAGCGGGGACAGGCGATATTCATCCGCTGGAATCCACTGCCGGACTTTCCGAAAAGGAAGCCGTCATCCAGACCTATCCTGGCCTTCTGGCGCATAAATTCTCTCAGTGCCGTCTCATCCATGCCGAGCCCCCGGCAGTCAAGCCAGACAAGATAGGTCCCCTGCGGCGGAATAACCTTTATCTCCGGGATATTTTCCCGGAAGTATTCCTGCATATATTCCAGGTTCCCCTGAATATATTCCAGCACCTGTTCCAGCCACTCATCTCCGTAGCGGTAGGCTGCTTCCAGGGCCGTATAGCCGAAGATATTGGGCGCCGGCAAGATTCCGGTCTTGATATTGATAAAATTTTCCCGCAATTTTTTGTTCGGGATGATAATGGAAGAAACCCCCAGCCCGGCCAGATTAAACGTCTTGCTCGGGGCCATAAAGACCATGCAATTTTGCTCAAACTCCCTCGAAATGGATGCAAACGTGGTGTGGCGGTAGCCCTTTAACAGAAGTTCGCAGTGTATTTCATCGGAAAGCACCACTGCCCCGTTCCGGATGATGATTTCCCCCAGCCGCGTCACTTCCTCTTTCGTCCACACGCGCCCCACCGGGTTATGCGGATTACACAGGATGCAGGCCTTTATCCGGTGGGGAGAAGGCAGCATTCCCGTCCTGGGCAGAAACTTCTTTTCCAGGTCATCAAAATCCATTTCATAACTACCGTTAGTCAGCTTTAGTTCATTATTTATAATCTGGCATCCGCTGGAAGTGACCGATGGGAAAAATGGATAATAGACCGGCTCCTGGAGAATAATCTCGTCGCCGGGATGCGTCAAAGACCGGATAGCGACATTCAGAGCAGGCACCACACCGGGAGTGAACACTATCCATTCGGGTTTAATCTTCCAGTTGAATTTCCGCTCCGCGCGTTCGACGACGGATTCTATCACGCTGGGCCCTGGTTGGGTATACCCGTGAAAAGGGTGCTCTGAGCGTTGTTTAAGCGCCTCGACAATAGGTTGGGCAGCCGGCAAGTCCATATCGGCCACCCACATTGGAATCACGTCATCACGCCCGAAGATGGACCGTACCATGTCCCATTTGATACAGTCGGTATTTCTTCTCTCGTGTACCCGGTCGAAATCATACTTCACGTAAAACCTCAATTACCGAAGCTGCTAATCAGACCTGGACCGGTACTCTGCGTATTCGGCCAGTCTGGCCAGGGCAAAGGCTGCCCTCTTCGGATCAGTATAGGCAGGAACATGATGCTCTAAAAGTGATTTCATTTCCGGCTCCACCAGCCCCGCTATCTCAAACAAAGTAGCTACCACGGGTTTTTTTATCTGGGGAACCGCTTCAGCCAGACTTTTAATGCTGCGGGGATTATCCGGAGCCGTAATTCCAATTATCATATCCACATTTTCGTCTTCTGCCAGAATTTTCGCCGTCTCCCCGTAATGTTCAGGGTTCATTAAACTGGCAACCCCGATGTCCAGAGGATTGGATATCGAAGTACCCACCGGCGGCAGCAGTTTGGACAATCTCTCTTTAGTCTCCGCGCTGTACCTGGCCATTTCCAGTCCCATGGCGACGCAGTTATCTGATGTACCGACACCGGCTCCCCCCATCCCTGAAATTAAAGCCACCCTTTTCCCGGCAGGCAGCGGAAGCCAGCTGAAGGCCAGCAGGCAGTCGGTAAGCTCTTCAAAACTGCTCACACTGCTGATTCCTGCCTGCTTGAACATGGCTTCCCAGATTTGCCTCGTACCGGCCAGAGAACCGGTATGGGCCAGTGCCGCCCGCGCCCCGGTCTCGGTAAGCCCGCCCTTCCAGATAATTATGGGTTTTTGCCGGGAAATCTTTTTGGCCAGCTCATAGAACCGCCGTCCGTCCTTAATTCCTTCAAGATAGCCGGCGATTATTTTGGTCCCGGCATCCTGTCCGTAATATTCCAGAAAATCACCGGAGCTGAGGTCGGCTTCATTACCGCAGCTGACTACTTTGTTAAACCTGATATTCTTCCCTATTAGTACCTGGCACAGATAATCGTTGAACGAACCGCTCTGGGCAAAAACGCTTAAAGAGCCGGTCTCCGCCGGTAGTCCCCCGGCCGTTAATGAACCGGGCAAAGCCAGCAGTCTGGCAGCAGGACTATAAAGGCCGTTGGTATTAGGGCCTATCATCCGGGAATTGCTGTTGCGTATGACCCGGGCTATTTCTTCTTCAGCTTTTTTTCCCTCCTCACCCTTTTCCCGGAAACCGGCGGCGAATAATACTATGCACTTGACGCCTTTATCGCGGCACTCCTGGACCACCCTCAGAGCTTCTCCCTGGGGTATCATTAATATCGCCATATCTACCTCGGCGGGTATTTCCTTGATTCCCGGATAGGCTTTCAAACCCAGCAGTTCCTTCTCGCGCGGATGCACCGGGTAAATTTCATGGAAGCCCATGCGCATGAAACCTTCCAGGAACAACCGGCCGAAACTTCCTTCCCGGTTTGAGGCGCCTATGATACTGACAGATTTAGGATAAAAAACCTGCTCCATATCTGCCATGGTGTCTCTCATCATCAATCTCTCCACTCAAAATTATTCGCTTTCTTCCAGCACGATTCTGGCATCTACCGCCACTGCGCCGTCTTTATAGGCGAACACCGGATTAAGGTCCATTTCCTTTATCTCCGGATTTTTCTCTACAAATTCGGATATTTTTAATAGCATATCTTCCAGTACGGTAATGCTTACCGCCTCTGAACCTCGATACCCCTTCAGCAAAGCATTCCCCCGGATTTCTTGAATCATCGCGCTGGCGTCATAGCGGGTCAGCGGAACAATTCTGAAAGAGACATCTTTCAGGACTTCCACCCATATTCCTCCCAGCCCGAACATCAGCACCGGCCCGAACTGGGCGTCCTTGGTCATTCCGATGATTATCTCAACTCCCGGTTTGGCCATGTTCTGGACCGATATCCCCTCTATTTTGGCTGCCGGGAAACGCTGTTTTACTGAATTCATTATTTCGCTGTAAGCCTGTGAGACCTCTTGTTCGTTATTCAGTCCCACTTTAACGCCGCCCGCGTCGCTCTTATGTGAAATATCGGAAGAAGCTATTTTCAATACTACGGGAAAGCCGATTTCCTGGCTAAAGCCGACTGCCTCATTCTCAGAAGTAGCCAGTTTGATTAGCGTTACGTCTATACCTGCATCTTTTAAGATTTGCTTGGATTCTATTTCCGTAAGTAATGTCCTGCCCTGTTTTCTGGCATCAGAAATAATCTGGCTCTTATTCAATTGTCTTCTCCTCCTTAATCGCCCTGAACCGGTAGCGCAAGTACCTATCAATCAACTATAAGCACATACCTATTATTAAATCAAATCAACTCCGCCAAATGCAAATGGGGATTATTGACATCCGATTCCACACAGTACTATGATATAATACTACGATAGGAATATGTGAAGGTTGCATTAAATAACGCTGTTGGCTATACAGGGCTATATTGAAGGAGGAAAAATGAAAAATAAAAAATGGATTGTTTTGGTCATTTCCTTAATTATGTCGCTGGCGCTGATACTTTCAGCCTGCGGAGAGCCTGCACCAGCACCTGCTCCCGCCCCTGCGCCGGCGCCCGCACCGGCTCCGGTATCAGATGCTCCGATAGAACTCAAGTTCACCACCCATTCACCTCCCGGAGGTTCAAAAATAGTAATTGGGTTCGAGCCCTGGATTAAAGCGGTAGAAGAGGCCACTGATGGCAAAGTCAAGATAACCGTGTACGCCGGCGGGGTTATCGCTGCAGGGAACGAAGCGGCCATGGCGGTTGAGTCAGGGCTTGCCGATATCGGTGAAATAGACCCTGGCTTGTTTCCCGGAATGTTTGAATTGACCGGGGCTTTACGTTTGCCTATGATTGGCTTGGAGGAGAGTACGATAGATGGCACTACCTGGACCGGCGGTGGCGTCAACAGTTATTTGTCCATGAAACTGTACGAGAACGTACCTGAGGTCGCAGCGGAATGGGATAATGTCAAGGTGTTGTATCTTTATGCTTCTGATAATTCTTGTCCGGCGACAACCAGGCCGGTTCGGACACTGAATGATATCAAGGGCATGAAACTGTGGGCACTTTCTGGCCCGCCCACCAAGTATACCGAACTAATGGGTGCAACTCCATTATTCTTCCCCCCTCCGGAAACCTATCCCCAGTTAGAGAGGAAGGTGATTGACGGAGTTAATCTTATGCCCGATGCCTGGTGGGACTACAAGCTGTATGAACTGCTGGATTATGCCACTCCCGAAATCAATACCAATTTTGTGCCCTGGGCTGTAGTCATGAACCTTAATAAGTGGAATAGCCTCCCCGCGGATATCCAGGAGGCAATCATGAGTGTCAGCGGTCTCCAGGGTGGTATGGGCCATGGTGAGAGGCAGTTCGGACTCGAACGGAAAAACGAGGCCACTGGTGACTGGGAAAGTAAGGGCTACAAGATAGAAAATGTTGCCCTTGAGCCCGGAGAACTGGAAAAATTCGAACAGCTAGCCAGCGAGTTACACGACGAATGGGTGGCTGAGATGGAGGGTAAAGGACTGGCCGGACAGAAGGTGCTCGATGAACTGTTGCGCCTTATCGAAGAAATAAGGTAAAACAGGGGGCACCATTTGAGTCTAACCAGAACGGTTAAATCTGCACCGGGCAGGACGGTGCAGGTTGCCAGCCGTGCAGTCAGTGGTATAGGTTTCAGCATGCTGGCGGTAATGATGTTTCTTACCGCCAGCGATGTTGCCCTGCGCTATGTTTTTAACCGCCCCATACCCGGTGCTTATGAGCTAACCGAGTTTATGATGCCCATACTGGTGGCATTCGGGCTGGCTTATACTGCAGTTCACAAGGGGCATATTCGCATCGATTTTTTAATTGCCCGGCTTTCCCCCCGGGTTCTGGCCTTTATTGACAGCATTACCACCCTGGTAGGTCTCGGCATCTTCTCTTTAATCGCCTGGCAAAGCATCGTTTACGCCCTGTTTCTTGAGGCCAGAGGACTTGCTACTCCCACCCTGGGAATACCCATTTATCCGGTAGTCTATGTGATAGCCGCCGGTTGCGTCCTGTTCTGTCTGGTATTCATTTTGGAACTGGCTGTTCATCTTTCTCAGGTTCTGGGCAAAGGAAGATGGGAAGCCCGGGCCGGTTTTGCGCTGGGGATAGTGGCGATATTGTTTTTGTTTGTGACCCCGGTTCTGAAAGATGTAATGCCTCAGATAAGCCCGTTTGCTGTCGGAGTGATCGGAGTGTGTGCCCTGGTGGTACTGATATCGTCGGGAATGCTGGTTGCCGTAGCCTGCGCCGCCGTGGGCTTTCTGGGCATAACCTATCTGGTGGGGGTGGACACCGGGCTTTCCAGTCTGGGAAGAATTCCGCATGTTGCTACTGCCTCGTATGCCTGGAGCGTCCTTCCCCTGTTTTTACTGATGGCCAGCTTCTGTTTTCACTCGGGAATAACCCGGGACCTGTACGCTGCCGCCTACAGGTGGATAGGGCGGTTGCCCGGCGGTCTGGCCATGGCCAGTGTCATCGCCTGCGGCAGCTTTGCGGCTGTCAGCGGGACCGGTCCGGCCTCGGTCGCGGCTGTAGGAACCGTCGCCTTACCCGAGATGAAAAGGTACAACTATGATACTAAGCTGGCTACGGGGTGTGTTATAGCCGGTAGCACAGTTGGCGGACTGATACCCCCCAGTATGCTGTTCATTTTGTATGCCATGCTGGCAGAGCAGTCTATCGGCAGGCTTTTCATTGCCGGTATTCTCCCCGGCATAACCGCAGTAATCTGCTACATAATCACGATTTATATTATGTGCAAGCGCAATCCTTTAATGGGGCCTTCGGGAGAGAGCTCAACCTTAATCGAGAAGTTGGCTGCCCTCAAGGGAACCTGGGCAATCCTGGCCCTGTTTGTCCTGGTCATCGGCGGGATTTATTTTGGGGTTTTCGGCCCCACTGAGGGAGCCGGGATTGGCGCCTTCGGAGCTTTCCTGCTTACCCTTTTCAGGCGGCGGCTTACCTGGCCAACATTTACTGCCAGCCTGATTGAAACCGGAAAGACTACGGCCATGATATTCGTCATCTTTATCGGAGTTACCCTCTTCAGCCAGTTCCTGGCGCTGAGCCGGTTCCCTTATGAACTGGCCGGTTTCGTGGCCGAGCTGCCGGTAAGCCGCTATGTGATACTGTTGGCCATTCTCTGTGTCATGCTGGTCTTTGGTTGTTTTATGGGAGGGATGCCGACACTTATGCTGACCATACCCATATTCTATCCCCTGATTACGACCCTTGATTTCCACCCGATTTGGTTTGGAGTGCTGGCAGTCAAGATGGGAGAACTGGGAGCGCTCACCCCGCCAATGGGACTCTCGCTCTTTGTGATGAAGGGTATAGCTGGAGACATCCCGATGTCTACGATATTCAAAGGCGTAGGGCCGTTTCTTATTGCCGACGCTTTCCATATCGCGATACTGGTTGCATTTCCTGTAATCTCCCTGGTTTTACCCAATATCATGATGTAAGTCATATAACTGGTAGAGTGTATGATACTTCCATTACGTTTTCATCGCTGATCGATGCGCCTACCTGAGTGCGTTGGGGAGCCAGAGCACAATCCCCGGGAAGGCAGTCAGAATCGCCACCTGGAAAACGCTCATCACCAGGAAGGGAAGGATTCCCCTGAAAATGGTGTAAGTGGGTACGTCATTTGCCATACCCTTTATTACAAACACATTGATGCCTACCGGCGGCGTAATCATGCCCATCTCCACAATAATCACTATCATGATACCAAACCAGATGGGATCAAAACCCAGCCCGGCCGGACCGCACATCAGAGGGTAGATTATGGGTACGGTCAGCAGTATCATTGCCAGGGCATCCATCAAACAACCTAATATTAAATACAGGATTATCACGAATATCCAGACCAGATAGGGACTGATATTCAGCCCGGAAACAATATTGGCAAACTCATTGGGCAAGCGGGTTACCGCAAAGAAATAACCTAATAGCATCGCCCCCAGCATGATTAAAAATATCATTCCGGTAGTCTTGACTGTGGATAGCAAACTTCCCTTTAATTGCTGCCATCCCAGCTTCCTCCGCCCTAAGGCAAAGAGAAAAGCTCCGGTAGCCCCGATTCCGGCCCCCTCGGTAGGACTGAATATGCCGGAGTAAATGCCGCCGATTACGATTAAGAATAACAATATGACTATCCAGGTATTCTTTAAGGAAATTATCTTCTCCATAATGGAAGATTTCGGTCCTGAAGGCCCTAATGCCGGGTTCCGGTAGCAGAGAAAAGCGATTACGCCCATAAAAAGTACCGCCTGCAAAACTCCGGGGATAAAGCCGGCCAGGAAAAGCTGCCCGATGGATTGCTGGGTGAGCATACCATAAATTATCAGTATCACGCTGGGAGGAATCAGGATGCCGATG
>CAZIQW010000009.1:9828-18535 GCA_964541585.1 uncultured Dehalococcoidales bacterium
CAGCCAGAGTCCCGGTTGCCAGACCCATATCATACCGGTACCGCTTCATCTCCGGTAAAGCCACCGTACTCATGGTGGCCGCCGTAGCCACACTGGAACCGCTGACTGCCGCAAAGGCGGCACAGGCCCCTATTGTAGCCATGGCCAGCCCGCCTTTTAAGCTGCCCAGAAACCGGTGTGCTGCCGAATAAAGGTCGCCGCTGATATTCCCATGGAAACAGAACTCTCCCATTAAGACAAACAGGGGTATTACGCTGAAATCATAGGAAGAAAAGGTCGAAAAGGGCACCGTCCTTAAAATACCGAGACCGCCACCCCAGCCGTTCAAATAAATCATGCCCGCAACCCCTACCAGACCCATCACCACGCCGATATGTAATCCGGCCAGCAGCATGAGTAGTAAGACCCCGATTCCGATAAATCCGACGGTCGTTGCTTCCATTTATTCGATTACCTCGGCGATAGAATTCAGAAAATCCCGGAAAAAGACCAGTGTCACAAAACCGGCACCAGCTACCAGCAAGAATCCAAACGGATAATTCGGAATCATCAGGATTACCGAGACTGAGTCGGAAGATACCTGGTTCCAGGCATTATTCCAGCCCTGCCAGGCGACAAACACAAAAAATATGGTGGAAAATAAATAAGCAAATATATTAAACCACTGGTTGGCTTTTTGTGAAATAAATTGCATCACGATATCCACCCGGATATGACCTTTTTTCAGAGCGCAATAAGCTATTCCGAAGGTTACCAGTAGCACCATCATTAATTCGGTAATCTCGTATGAGCCGATTATGGGTTTATTTAATGCAAAGCGGCCGAATACGTCAAAAAAGGTCAGGAACATCATGCCGAGCAGCATGACACAGCCCACAGCCCCCCCGATTATAATCAGGGGATCGAGGCCTTTGCTTATATAATAAACAAACCTGGCCAGACCGTTACTGGCGACCGGCGGTGCAACCTCTTTGGTAGCTTTTACACTCATGTACTCTTCAATACTCCCTGAACTGATAGCCGAAACAAGCTTCTGTTATATAACAGGCTATTTGCTTTGCCCCTTAAAGGGGCAAAGCAAATAGCTGTGGGTCACAGGGTTAATTCCCTTCCTGATTAAGGATTATAGGTTTTTATTAGCTCTATTGTGGTGTCCAGAATCTCCTGTGCTTCAGTAAATCCTTCAGCAGTCCGGGCTTTGACCCATTCGTCCCATAGCGGCTGACCGGCTATTTCAGACCATTTGTCCAGCTCTTCTTCCGGTACGGTATACTCTTCCATCGGAAGACCCAGCTTTTTCACTTCTTCGCGACCGGCTGCAGCAGCGGTGTCAAACATGTTTTCACCCCAGAAGAGAGACCCCTGGAGTCCGGAAACGCTTTCGATTTGTGCCTTTACATCGTCAGGCAGCTTTTCCCAGGAATTTTTATTCATCGCCTGGGTAAAATAAACGGTTACCAGAGGAGCATAAGTATAATACTTGACTACTTCGAAGTGCCTGAAGGATAACATGGCTTCCCAGGGTACCAGCATACCGTCAATGGTGCCCCTCTCCAGGCCAAGATAAGTGTCCGGCATGCCCATGGTTACCGGGGTCGCCCCCAGTGCTTTCATCATTTCAATAGGCGGGCCTGAAGTCACCCTGATTTTTAAGCCTTTCCAATCATCCAGCGTCTTGACCTGTTTATTGGTGGTGATTAGAAAATAGGGCTGAGATGTCCAGGTGATTAATACATGGTTCTCATCGAACTGTTTGCGCAGGTTTGGATATTTTTCATAAAGCTGCCACAAAATGCCGCTGGCCTGTTTGGCGCTGGTAAAGGGCATCATCGGCAGGGAGACTACGTCGGCCAGGGTTGTTTTATTGGCCCAGTAGCCGTGGAACATCCAGGCCATATCCCCTACTCCATTTTTAACGGCCTCCCAGGAATCAGTCCCCTTGAACAGGGATTGAGCATAATAGGTCTCAAACTGGACTCTGCCGTTGGTGGCGGCCGTAATCTGGTCCAGCCAGGGCTGGGCTGCCTGGGTGCCTTCCCAGCCGGAATCAGGATTCTGGTCGCCGTATTTAAGTGTAATAGTCGGAGCAGCCGCTTGAGTGGGTTGCGGTGCAGGGGCAGGTGCGGGGGCGGGTGCAGGCGCAGGCTCGGGAGTCGAACAGCCCGCCATTACTGTACTGATTACAAGTACCAGGGTAATCAGCAGGATAAAAACCTTTTTCTTCATTGTATCTCTCCTCTCTTGATTATTTTTATCACCCTATCGTTAGATTATACTCTGTCACGGTTGAATTTCGGTTACTATTTATATTTACCTGTCATTGCAATAATCGCTTCCGATAATCCGTTTTAGATTTATATTTTTACATAACCCAAAACAATATGTCAAACAGGATTTCCGGTATCCGAACCGGGAACGTATTTCAATTTATCGAGGCCAAATGCGTATCACGTATAGGATTTTTCGAATAAATAAATTATATCTGATATAATTATCGCATAACAGAGGCAAGTGATATGTACCAGAGTCGAGGTACGGTAAGATGTTTGTACTTTGGTACAGTCCTTTAGGGCAGCGGTCTCATCCGGCCCCTGGCAGCCTGCCGGTTTGGAGAAGAAAGGATACTGCATTATGGAAAATACTTTAGCCAGGTCTCTTGAAGACAAGGCCAGCCCGCAGTTAATTACCATCATGCTGGCGGACGACCACCCATTTATCCGCCAGGCATTGAAAATCCTCCTGGAAAATGAGCCGGATATGAAAATTGTCGCTGAAGCCAGCAACGGTCTTGAAGCTGTGGAACTGGCTTCCAGTATGCAGCCGGATGTCATTATCATGGACATCGGTATGCCTGTAATGAATGGCCTGGAAGCCACCCGTCAGATTAAGGAGAAATGCCCCAATGTAGCTATCCTGGTTTTGACGGTATTCACTGATAATCAACATGTGGTGGGCATATTGAACGCCGGAGCCGCCGGCTACCTGACCAAGGAAGTTTTCGGAGATGATGTCATCCGTGGCATCAGGGCCATTATTGCCGGTGAAGCCGTATTAACTCCCTCAATCCTCCAGCAAATTATTAAATCCATGCCGCTGCAGTCGATTAAACCGGAACTCTCCCCTTCTCCTCAAAATCTTACCTCCAGAGACCTGGTTATCCTCAAACTTATTGCCAGAGGTATGTGTAATAAAGATATTGCGGCAGAATTAAATATCAACGTCAGGACTGTCAAGGCCAACCTTACTGCCATTTTTAATAAACTCGGCGTGAGTTCCCGTACCGAAGCTGTAGTCACCGGATTAAAAACCGGGCTATTAACTATCAATGATTTGGAATAATGGGCAAATTAAAGCTTTTCATAAAACCGTGGTCGCGTAAAAGAGATAAATTTGTTTTTAGCCCTCATTTCTGGTTAATCGCTCTGGTTGTTATCTTTTTGACCGTGTTATATTATCAGGCCCATATCTTCGGTTACCGGGTTTTCCCCTTCTTCTGGCACATACAAATTGTCGAATTTAATTACAATGCTATCGGCAGCCTCTTTCTTATTCCTCTGATTTACGCCGCCTTCGTTTTTTGGTGGCGGGGAGCTCTGATTACCTGGCTGGTGTCTATGGCCGTTATCCTGCCTCAAATCTTGACCTTCAGAAATGACTTGGTCTCCCATTTTACCAATGTATTTTACCTGTTGATTCCTTTGATTATTATTATCTTCATCACTCTGGAACTTAACTGGAGGGACAAGGCCAGAAAAGGACTGGCGGAAAGGGAGGTGGAGCGTCAAAACTATATCTCGCAGGTCTTTAAAGCTCAGGAAGACGAACGTAAGCGCATCTCGCAGGAAATTCATGACGATTCTATCCAGAGACTGGCGGGTGTGGCTACCATCGCCCAGCTGTTGGCCCAGGATAAGAATTTGACTGAGTTTCCTCTCTTAAAACAGAGAGCCGAGTCCGTCAGAGATATCATTATCTCCATATCCCAGGACCTCCGGAGACTGAGTATCGGTTTAAGACCCACTGTTGTCGATGACCTGGGTCTGGTGCCGGCTATATACTGGCTGGTCGACGGTTTTAAACAGGAGAGCGGAATTTCAGCTCAGGTGGAAATTATCGGGGAAGATCGGGAATTAACTAAAAAAATAACCGTTCTCATCTTCCGCATTGTCCAGGAGGCTCTGAATAATGCCAAAAGACATTCGAAAGCCGCCGCCGTCAAGGTAACCCTGCTGTTTACCGATAAATATATCCGGGCGACCATCCGGGACAATGGTGAGGGTTTTTTCGTTCCGCGAGACTATGAGGCACTTATGACCCAGGGCAAGCTGGGTCTTATCGGAATGCTGCAAAGAACCCAGGCCCTCAACGGTACTTTTAATATCCACTCCGAACCGGGAAAGGGGACCTCCATCTCGGTTGAGGTCGGCTTATCATAAGCGATAAGTAGAGAGAACTATCAAGATGCAGAATAGAAACTACCCGCAAATATCGTGTTAGGAGTCAAAGAAATTAAAAGAAATCTCTTTAAATCACTTCCTTTTGTTCTTCTTATGGCTGTGCTCCTGGCTGGATGTACGCTCACAGCCGGCCCGGGATCGATTTATTCTGGCAGTATGATCAAGCTTAAATATGCCGATCAAAATGCACCGGCAGGCTGGGAGGGTGCCCAGGCAGCCCAGCCCTGGCTGGACCAGATTACGGCCGCCACCAACGGCAGAGTCCAGTTTGAGACCTATTATTCTGAAAACTTGGTCAAGGGAGCTGATGCCTGGACAGCAACCCGGCTGGGTTTGGTCGATATTGCCTGGATGTTCCACGGCTACTGGGCCGACCTGACACCCCTCTCAGATGTAATCTCTCTACCCCTTTTACCCTTCACCAGTGCCAAACAGGCCAGCGGCATTTTGTGGCAGCTTTATGAAAAATATCCTTCAATAAGGGCCGAATTCAGGGATAACCACGTATTGCTGGTATGGGCATCCACTCCTTATTTCCTGGTTACTGCTAATAGACAGGTCAAGACTCTGGATGATATTAAGGGACTGAGGGTCAGAGTACCGGACGGTCCCCCGGTGGAAATTATCAAAGCCCTGGGCGCGATTCCGGTATTGGTCGGCATGCCGGATATCTACCTTTACCTGCAAAAAGGTGTCATCGACGGCATGACCACCAGCTGGGAAAGCCTGCTGTCTTTTCGGCACTACGAACTGGTGAATTATTATACCTATATCCCTTTGTTTACCGTTTACTTCTCTCAGGCTGTCAACATTGACGTCTGGAACAGTCTGCCGCCGGATATCAAAGAACAGATTAACAGCGTTTCCGGCCTTCAGGGCTCCCTTTTTTGGGGGGAGAACATGTTTGACACCGCCGCTGCAGCCGGACGTGAACAGGTAAAACAACTGGGTCTTCCGATGAAAGAATACACCCTGTCCGAAGAAGAATTGGCCCGGTGGAGTAAGGTGGCCCAGCCTCTGTGGGATGAATGGATAAAGAAGATGACTGATTCCGGACGTCCTGAGGCGCAGGAAATTCTGGATACCACCCTGGAGTTGATAGAAAATTATCAGCCCTGATGAGGATAAGCCGGGGAATGGTGATTCAGGCTGAGGTTTGTTTCATGCGGACTTTAGATATCCCGGAAGATTATCTTCATAGTCCTCGGCCAGTTCGGAGAGCAGCCGGGAATCCACTACTACAATACGCTGATGGACTATCTTTATGGCGCCCTTTCTTTCCATCGTCCTTAGCGAGCGGTTTACTATTTCCCTGCGGGTCCCGATGATGCCAGCCATATCCTCCTGGTTCAGCAGTTCCACCGGGGTCTCGATTCCGGCATATTTCCCTATTAATAGTTTTGCCAGCCGGGTCAACACCAGACTTGAGGACAAATCTTTGACCAGATGGGAATCATGGTATACCCGGTTGGCCAGGTATTTGATGATATTTATACACAGGTTGGGAGACCGGTGCAGAATATAGTCCAGGTCTTCCTTGCTGATTGCATAAAGGTGGACCGGAGTCATGGAGGCCATGGAAGCTACGCTCGGCCGGTTCCCAAAAACGGATACGTAATTTAAAGCATCACCCGGACAGGCTATATTGAGGATTTGTTCTTTGCCGCTGGGCGATGACTTGTATACCTTTACCATACCGGATACTACAAAATAAAGGTACTTGGACTGCTGCTCTTCCAGCAGCAAAATTTCACCCCTGTCTACCCTCTTCTCCCGCATCGAGGCTTTAATCAGCTCCAGCTCGGAAGGGTCCAGACCGATAAAGAATTTTATGGTTTTCAGGGTCTCAACATTGACTGTCATGTCTTGCGTTAATTATATATGTTAACTACCCTTTGTTCAAGAAATACCGCAATTAACCTTTAAACCCCGGTTTAGACCATTATGCATACCCGCTGGCAGCCGGCTTGAATTCGATATCCAGCACCAGGGGTTCCGGTAGTCCCATGACTTTGCTGACGGCATCCGCCACATCCTGCGGTCGGGGCAGTACATATTGCTCCAGGGTCGCCCCCGGTATGGGTAGATTCGCCGCCGCTACCCGGGCTATAGGAGAAGACAGGGAATCAAAAGCCCTCTCCATAATCTGGAAAGCAATCTCCCCGGTGACGCCGCTGCGCTCCGTATCCTCATCGACTATTATCACTCGACCGGTCTTCTTTACCGAAGCCACGATGGTATCGATATCCAGGGGCTCCAGCGTTCTGGGGTCTATCACTTCAAGGCTGATTCCCCTGTCCTTCAGTTTCTCAGCCGCCTGGAGGGCAAATTCGACCATGTAAGCCGTGGCAACGACGGTAACATCGCTGCCCTGCCTCTTGATATCTGCTTTCCCAAAGGGAACCGTATATTCTCCCTCCGGCACTTCGCCGGTGGTTTTCAGCAGCAGCTTGTGCATCAGGAAAATTACCGGATTGTTATCTCTGATAGCCGCCTTCATCAGTCCTTTGGCGTCATAAGCTGTAGAAGGTATGGCTATCTTTAACCCCGGACAATGCCAGAGATAACCCTCGGCACAACCGGAATGAGTGGGACCGCTTTTCCGGTAACCCCCGATGGCCGTCTGGATTACCAGAGGGACTTTGACTTTGGCTCCGTTGCCAATCCGGTACTTGGCCGCATAATTGAAGACCTCGTCGCCGGCGCAGAAAAGGAAGTCGCAAAACATGATTTCCACCACCGGTCGGTAACCCGCAATAGCAGCGCCGACTGCCGCGCTGACAATGGCGTCTTCACTGATGGCGGTATCCCTGATCCGCTCGGGACCGAATTTATCGTAGATTCCTGTATTGGTGCCCCACAACCCGCGGGTAACGTCCTCACCCCAGATTAAAACGGTCTCATCCCGTTCCATCTCTTCATGCAGGGCTTCGTTTATGGCCTCGCAAAATTTGATTTTTCGCATTATATTTTTCCTTAATATTCATGAAAAATAATAACCGTATTACAGGATGCAATAACCAGAAAATAAGAAATTAAATGAATTTTAACTTTATTTTTTAACTTTTGAGATTTGACTTTTGAAATTTGTTGGTGTTTGTTCCTTGTTTCTGGGTTATTCCCTGTTCAGTCTGCATAAAGTGCCTCTTGTAAAATCGAAGGGTCGGGGTAAGGGCTCTCCATGGCGAATTTGTCCGCTTCCGCCACCTCTTCCCCGGCCGCCCGGTCAATATCATCAATTGTCTGGCGGGTCAGAACGCCTTCCTCCAGTAATTTCTCCCGGTACAGCTCCACGGGGTCGCGCTTTTTCCACTGCTCTATTTCATATGGGTCCCGGTAGCCCGGCCCGCAGAAGTCCTGATGGCTTTCATCGTGGCATCGAAAACGATAGGTCTTGAACTCAATAAAGCTGGGTCCCCCGCCCGTTCTCGCCCTCTCGGCTGCTGTCTGAAAGGCGCGGTACACCGCTTCAACGTCCTGTCCGTCGACCACGCAGGCAGGTATTCCATATCCAAAGGCCAGGTCAGCCAGGTTTTCCCTGGGATAAGCCTCTTTTATGGGCACCCACATTCCCATCAAGTTGTTGGAACAGCAAAAAACCACCGGCAGTTTCCAGTTAGCGCTCATTAGCATGGCGGTATGAAAGCTCCCCCGCCCCGTCGCCCCGTCCCCAAAAAAGGCCGCTACCAGTTGTCCTTTATTTCTCTGCTGGCACGCTATACCCACGCCGGTTGCAATGAACTGTTCTCCGACGGTACCGCCCAGCCCCAGAAGACCGTAATCCAGATCACAGGCATAAAATCCGGTCATCCCCTGGCATACTCCGGTGGCTTTTCCGTAATGCTCGGCTACGAAAAGTTTCATCGGTAGTCCTTTTGGTATTACCTCGCACATGCCGTCTCCGCGATGACTGTTGGCTATGTAATCATCCGGCCTGAGAAAAGTGCAGGCCCCTACCCCTACCGCCTCCTGTCCTCTTTCACTGTGGAAATAGGGCCGGACCGCTCCCTCGTGAAACCTCTGCACCATTAGTTCATCCAGTTTCCGGCATCTGACCAGATTGGTGTATAACTTTAATTTTTGTTCCCTGCTAATTTCCATTTCGTCTCCAACCAGATATTATCATCGCTCCCATTTCCGTCTTTGCGAGACTCCGCGGGTGACCGAGACCGTCGTTGCGAGGATCTTTCCCCCTTCCGAAGCAATCTCCGAGGGTGATAGACTACGTTCCGGGTCGCAAAGACGGCAAG
>CAZIQW010000010.1:0-18365 GCA_964541585.1 uncultured Dehalococcoidales bacterium
ACACCCTATCCTACACTCTTTCCCTACACGACGCTCTTCCGATCTCAGAGTATGAAAGCAGTCTGGTAGCTGCTGGTCAGGTCATAGATATACCCGGTGACAATCGGCCCGATTGAAGCCCCCACGGTAAATCCGAGACCGACAATCCCGTATATCATCCCGTGAGAGCGTAATCCGAAAAGGCTGGCCACAAAGGGGGATTCGGAGGCGTTCATGCCGCCCAGGGCAAGTCCGTAAACCACGATGAAAAGGTAAAGCATCCACATTTCACTGGCCGGCATCAACCAGAACAAGGCCGCTATAAACATAATAAATCCGAGCATGAAAAGTTTCCGGTTGCCGATTCTATCGCCCAGTCCGCCCAGCAAATAAGACCCCAGAATACCCATCCCGCCCCTGATAGCCAGGATATTGGCTGCCATAACAGCCGGAACACCCAGGTCGATGGCGTGAGGTACGATGTGCACGACAATGGCAACCATGCAGAAACCAAAACACATGAACATAAGAAAAGCCAGCCAGAACCGTCTGGTACGGACAGCTTCCCGCAGCGAGTAGCTCGGGACTACCGGCAACGGCTTCTGGTCAAGGTGCGGATTTCGGGACTCACCAAAAGGTAGTTGTCCCACCTTTTGGGGGTCGCGCTTCAAAAACTGGGCGGCTATCAGTGCTACTACCAGGACTATGCCACCCACAATCATATAGGAAGTCCGCCAGCCGTAGACAGACACCAGCCAGCCGATGGAGGGCGAAACAATCAATGAACCGATACCCCCGCCCGAGACAACAATGCCTGACATCAGGCTTCTCCGTCGGTTAAACCATCTGGCAACCGTGGATAAAAGCGGAATCCAGATGCCGCTCATCCCGACACCGATAATAATGCCATAAAACAGGTAAAGGTTCCAGAGAGAATTTACCTGCGACATTAACAAATAGCCCAGTCCCAATATGAGGCCGCAGGAAGTTAATACTATACGGGGGCCGAATCTATCGTTCAAACTGCCCATAAGGATGGCCAGCACGCCGTGGACTGTCATAGAGAGCGAGTAGGCGGCGGACGTTGTTGCTCTGTTCCAGCCAAACTCCTCCAGAAGCGGATTAAAGAAGATGCCGTAGGTACCATACAGTCCGAACGCCACCATAATGATGAAGAAGGAAGCCACAACCACCACATATCCGTAAAAATACCGGGGTTGAGCTCTTTCCTGCGAATCGGATTCAGGATTTACCATGTCAAAGTCATCTCGATGAGTCCTTGTCGACCTTGTTCACCGTAGCGAACCTATTATAGCATGGGGAAACCTTTTAAGATAGTCCTTTTAGCTGCTTCAAATTCCTGTTTCTTTTGTTCTGCTTCCAGAGAAAGGTTTTCCCATTCAGCGGTTAATTGAGCGATGATATGCTTCAATTCATGGTGCCTGATGGTCGCGGCCGTAATCTCGGCGGAGTCGCCGTAGTTTTCAGGGGCGGAAAAATAGGCTTCCAGCTTCTTGAATTCCGTTTCCAATCCGGCCAGCTCCGTCTCGATTTCGCTGATTCGCTTTTTCAGAGGGGAGCTTTCCCGGTAATAATTATTCCGCAGCTCTCCTTCTGCTATTTTCCGCTGGCGCTGGAGTTCGCGGGGAGAAGCATCCCTGGCAGAGGCGGCCTGTGTATTACAAGCGGAGTATGCACCGGTGAAAACGCCCGAGTCTCCGGAGGAAAGATTACCTTCTTTCCAGTCCAGATACTCATCGTAGTTCCCCTGATAGACCAGCGGGGCACCGTCCCGGATTTCAATAATCTTGTTGGCAATCTCCCGGATAACCGTCCGGTCGTGGGTAATGAAACACAGAGTTCCATGATAGGCCTCCAGGGCGTCGGTAAGCATCTCACGCGAGTTAATATCCAGGTGATTGGTAGGTTCATCCATGAGTAAAAAATTAGCCGGTCTTACCAGCAGTTTGGCAATTGAAAGGCGGCTTTTTTCTCCACCGGAGAGAACCGAAACTTTTTTAAAGACATCATCTCCGCTGAACAGGAAAGCGCCCAGGAGTGCCCGCAGCCTCTGTTCGGGCTCATCACCGGCCGTGCTGCGTATTTCCTCCAGGACCGTATTTTCCGGCTTGAGCAGCTCCAGCTGATACTGGGCATAATAAGCCGTAGTAACATGGCTTCCCAGTTTGCGTTCCCCGCTCTCGAAGGGCAGCACCCCTGCCAGGATTTTCAGCAGGGTGGTTTTACCGGCCCCGTTAGGCCCCACCAGCGCCACCCGGTCGTTCCGCCGCAGTTCCAGATTAAGGTCGCGGTAGACCACATTGCCATTATAAGATTTCCGGATATGCTTGAGGCTGATAACCTCATCTCCGCTCCGCGCCGGCTCCGGGAAGGAAAAGTGGATTTTTTGAGTGGCCCGGGGCACCACTACCTGCTCGATTTTGGCCAGGGCTTTCAAACGGCTCTGCACCTGGGCGGCTTTGGTAGCTTTGTACCGGAATTTTTCGATAAAGCGCATTTCCTTCTTAATCTTGAGCTCCTGCCTCCGGGCAGTCGCTTCCCGGACTTCCAGCTCTTGCCTGCGGGCTTCTACGAAATCATCATAGCCGCCGTGATAGAAAATAACGTCATCCTTTTCAATGGAAATAACTTTGCGAGCTACCCGGTTCAGGAAAGTCCGGTCGTGAGAGGTGACCATAACAGCGCCCTGATAAGATTTCAGATAATCTTCAAACCAGATACAGGACTCCAGGTCAAGGTGATTGGTAGGTTCGTCCAGCAGAAGCATATCCGGGTTCAGGACGAGCAGCTTGGCCAGCGTCACCCGCATCAGCCATCCGCCGCTGAATTCATTTAAAGGCCGGTAGAAATCTTTTTCTTTAAAGCCCAGGCCGGAGAGAATAACTTCGGCTTCATGTTCCACGTTGTAGCCTCCGGCGGCCTCGTATTTGTGCTGCAGCTCTCCCAGCTCATGCAGAAGCTGTTCACTGTCCTCGCCGTCTCCGCCCTCAGCCAGAGCTGCCTGCAATACATGGAGACGGTGTTCCAGTCCGGCTATTCTGGTTGAAGCATGGGCTACATGCGCCAGTAAACGCTCATGAGAGAAGGGGGTGATTTCCTGCTTCGCGTAACCGATGGTGATATCCTTTCGCATGGCAATGCTGCCGGAATCGGGGGCGATACCCCCGGCAATAATCTCAAACAGGGTGGTCTTCCCCGAACCGTTGGGGCCGATGACGGCAATGCGGTCTCTGAGCCCGACATTGAAGGTCATATTGCTGAAGAGTTCCTGATCGCCGAAGGATTTGGATATGCCGGTTACGCTTAACATCGATTCTCCAGCCCGGATACGTCGGTATAAATAAAAGCAGTGGTCTCCAAGGTCATATTCCATTATAGCCGGTTAGGGGGGCGGATGTCGTGTTTTTGCCTTCTCTCGATAATGCCCCGTTGCGGGTATGATTCAGAATTAACCGGCCTTCACCCAGGTTGCCCGACACCCGGTTAATAGTTTAGAATAGCTATTGTGATAAAAAGGAGGCTACTGAACTAATGAATGCCAGAAAGATAAAGAAGATAACCGCCATGGTACTACTAGGAGCTACAATATTTGCCGCCGGCTGTGCCGGGCAATCTAATTCAACCCCGGAACCCGGAACGACACCCCAGCCCACATCCTCTTCCGCGCCCAGGACCTACAGCCAGCCGCCGGCCATGCAGATTGATACCGCAAAGAAGTATACAGCCACTATAGACACCAGTCTGGGCGTTTTCAAAATAGAGCTGTTCCCCCAGGAGTCCCCGCTGACGGTGAACAATTTTGTCTTTCTCTCGAGAGAGGGATTTTATAACGGCGTGATATTTCACCGGATTATCAAGGACTTTATGATTCAGACCGGGGACCCGAAGGGCACCGGCAGCGGGGGGCCGGGATACCGGTTTGCTGATGAGCTGCCGCCCAAACACCAGTATGAACCGGGCATTGTGGCCATGGCCAATGCCGGCCCCAATACCAACGGCAGCCAGTTTTTCATTTGTACCGGTCCCAGCTCCCGCAACCTGGATAATTATCCCAATTATACTCAGTTCGGGCGGGTGATAGAGGGCATGGATATAGTCACGGAGATAGCCTCGGTACCGGTAGTTTCCAATGGACGGGAAGTGAGCCAGCCGACAAATCCGCCGGTAATCAAGAGCATTACCATTAACGAGCAATAAGACCCGGGTTACAGCAGGTCCGATGGGAAAGCGATGACGTCATCTATGGAGGATGCATCGCAGAAAAGCATTACCAGCCGGTCCACACCGACAGCAATGCCGCTGCATTGGGGAAGGCGGGCGACCGAATCGATGAATTTTTGCGGCCAGGCTGCGGGTTTGCCGTCCTGTTGCAGCTGTTCCATCTCCTGTTTGAAGCGTTTCTCCTGCTCCACGGGGTCATTGAGTTCGCTATAGGCATTGCCAATCTCCAGCCCGCCGATGAAGACCTCGGCTCTTTCGGCTAATAGTCCCTCGCCGGAAGGGCCGCATCTGGTGCGGGCCAGCGAGGCGCATTCACCCGGATAGTCCAGGATGACGGCAGGCCGGTCAGCCGGGAAATGGGGGATTATCTTATCTACCATATCGTCATCGAATCGCAGCCCGTTAAAGCTGAGCAGCGGGTCCCAGCCTGCCCATCGGAGATAAGCTTCCCTGACGGTAATTTCCGGCCAGGGGAGAGTCAAATCAATTTTTCGGCCCCGGTACATCAAGCTGGAACCATAACCCAGCCGGTCAGACAAGCTGAGAAACAGTTCGCCGGTGTCACGGATAATCTGCCGGTAATCCGTACCGGTACGGTACCATTCCAGCATCGTAAATTCGGAATTATGATGTTGACCCCGCTCGTCCTTACGGAAACAATGGCAAATCTGGAAAATCTTATCGTACCCGGAGGCGAGAAGCCGCTTCATCTGCAGTTCGGGAGAGGTGGAAAGAAACCAGCCTTCGGAGGTATAGGGATTAATGAACTGCTCCGGGGCGACCGCCGGCACGCGGATTGGAGTCTCGATTTCAAGGAAACCCTGGTGAGAAAAAAAAGCCCGAATACCGTCCAGAATGAAAGCACGGCATTCGAGATTCTTTTTAAGGCGAGAGAGGCGGGAAGACTCTTCCTGGGGCATATTATTTCGAGCCCACGCGCTCGATGTAGTTACCGGTCCGGGTATCCACCCGGATAATATCGCCTTCTTTGATAAAAGAAGGTACGCCGACACTGACGCCGGTTTCCAGTTTGCCTTCCTTCATCTGGGCGGTGACCGTGGCCCCCTTGAGGCTGGCAGAAGTCTCAACCACCTTCAACTCGACAACCTTGGGCAATTGAATATCAATCGGGCGGCCTTCCCACATCATGATAATTACCAGAGTGCCCTCTTTGAGGAATCCGCCTTTTTCACCTATCTGCTTCTCGGACATGGAGATTTGTTCGAATGAAGTGCTGTCCATGAAGATAAAGCTGTCATTATCTTGAAACAGATACTGCATCTCGTGCACGGTAACGCTGGTCTCCTCTACTTTATCACCGGAGTGAAAAGTCATATCCAGAACATTTCCGGAAAGAAGATTGCGCAGTCGGAACTTGTAGATGGCGCGGCCTTTACCCGGTTTTACAAATTCAACTGTTTCTACCGAAAACGGGATGTTGTCAATCAGAAGCTTGGCGTTTTTTGAGACCTCTTCAATATTCACGTTAAGATATGCTCCTCGTCCCTGATATACCAGGGTACAGATAATACAGCTCTCTTGTCTTTGAGAGCTGTTCTAATTTTTTAGTTTAACTCGAACCGGCCAAATCAGCAATACCCTAAATAAACCGTGTTTATGGTCATTTTAATTAATCAATGAACAAATTTTCCAATTCAGTCCCCTGATAAGGAGTTGCAAATTCCAGAACACCACAACGCAATATCCCAGGAGAAAAATCGCGGATACCCAGAAGGCCAGGCGTGGATTGCGCCGGTAGATGTCCAGAATAATCAGTACTGCCAGGAGAACGCCTACTACTTTGAGGATTATCAGGCCCGATTCACCAGCAATGTTGACCAGAAAAGGGTTAGCCTCCCTGGCAATGCCATTATTAATCAGGAAATTGGTCAGCACCCCATCCGCGATAACCAGTAACGTCAGGATAATCAGGATATACAGTAACCCTCTTTTACTGAAGCGGATATCTGGCTTTTTTATTTTATCACCTTCAGCATATCTTTGAACCTGGGGCTTTCGGCGGTTTGTAAAAGCTCATATATCGCCATTTCAGTCGTTGTCAGTTTAGCCCCCTCGCTTTGCATCCTGGAAAGGGCAATGTCCCGGTTCCGGACGATGCGGGAGGAAACAACATCGGCGACCACCTGAACCTCGTATCCCTGCTGCAATAGTTCCAGTGTCGTCTGATAAACGCAGATATGCGATTCAATACCACAGATTAATAACTGCTTTCGGTTTAAATCCTTTATTGCCTGGTTAAACCCTTTATCCCGGCAGCAGCTAAAGCTGAATTTGGGTATTGGTCTGGCTTCCGGCAAGAGTTCCATCAGTTCCGGCAGGGTTGGCCCCAACCCGTTCGGGTTTTGCTCGGTCAGGATAATGGGTATTCCCATAACCTGCATTCCTTTAATCAGTTTTTGTGCGTTTTCCTTCAGGTCCTCTTTTTCGTACATGACGTTCCATAGTTTGCCCTGGATATCGATGATTATGAGAGCGGTATTATCCACATTTAACATAAATTGAGCCTACTCCTTATTTGATTTCATTTATGTACCATTAGCGAGCAGCTGGAGACGGAGGTATTACCGAAAAACGGATTGCCCAGGTAATAAACCTTTGATTCATCGCTGAGAAAAACATCAAATCTTCCATCAACATTTAATGTTGCCTCCGAAGTATCCCTGAGTTTCACCACGGCGCTATCCAGGAAGAAATTACTTAAATCAAGTTTACTGGAACCCGAGCAGTCCAGATTAAGCTTATTAGACTTTCCGGTCAAGCTCACTTTACTGGCTCCGGACAGATTGAAATGGGTGGCTTCAGCTTCAAGGCTGCCATTCAACGAACTGCCATTCTTCAGGAATAGATAAAAATAAGGGGCGGAAGTGAACCCGGAAATACCGCCCTTAGCCATATCGGATAAACTCAGGCTTTCGATGGCAGGCAGACCGATCCTGGCTTTCAATTGGGTCGGCAGGAAGGTAGATGGAGCCTGGATTCTTAACCTCAAAGTCTTATTTTCCCGCGAAACCAGCACGCGATTGACAAGATTCTCATCAGTGCTGATGGTAACTGCGTAGTGCGGCGCTCGAAAAATCTCTACGTCAAAGGCGCCTTCTATGGTTATCCGGTTAAAATCGGTTACTTTGATATCCTGGTCGATAATCTTCCCGGAGCCGTTAACCGAACTTGACACCCTGCTGCATCCAAAAAGCAACACGGGCAATACCAATATTAGAATAATGCTAAACGCAAAACGAATTTTTCCCATCGATTTTTTCCTTAAACCAAACCATAACCATAGTATCAGGAATCCCATGAAAAATAAATATCGGCATCATACCCGGATGAGCGGAGTTTTCCGGAACTCATATACTTAGCCTAAAGACTAACGGAGTTTCATTTGGCTGTCAAGTCTACCGCTGTCCGGTTACAGACAACCGTCCGCCTTTACTATCATAATGGCCGATGTTATCATTCAAATAGAATAGTCACAGTATGCTATTCATCTAAGGAGAAGGAGATGTCTGCTGAGATAACATACATAATACTTTTCATAATCCTGATATTTCTTTCGGCCTATTTCTCTGCTTCGGAGATAGCTTTCATGTCTCTTCAGAGGTTCAGGCTGGAAGGAATGATTCAACAGAATGTAAAGGGAGCCAAACTGGTAGAATGGCTAAGGTCGCGACCCGAAAGGCTTCTATCGACGATACTCCTGGGCAATAACCTGGTCAATACGGCAGCAGCGGCTTTAGCTACCGCTGTCGCGGTGAGATTATTGGGTGAAGAAAGCGGTATCCTGGTGGCTACTATTATCGTAACCATTATTATACTCGTGTTCGGTGATGCGATCCCCAAGACTTCGGCGGCTCACCACTCTGAAAAGGTATCCTTTGCTGTAGCCCGGTCGATAAGGTTTTTATCCTGGGTTTTAACTCCCTTTGTTATTATTTTGAGCTGGATAACATCCGGTTTCGGCAAGTTATTGGGGGCCAGACCGGTGGGGGGTTCTCTGGTTAGTGAGGAAGAAATCCGGACGATGATAATAGCGGGGCAGAGGGAAGGGGTAGTGGAAAAAGGGGAAGCCGAGATGCTTCATAAAGTCTTTGAATTCGGCGATCATCCCGCCCGGGAAATCATGGTTCCCCGTACGGAAGTCATCTGGATAGAGAAAGGCACCACGATAGAGGAATTTTTTAAAATATACACGGAGCATCCGTTTACACGCTATCCGGTGTTTGAAGACAGAAGAGACAATGTATTAGGCGTGATTTCTTCAAAGGACCTGCTGATGGGGCTGGCCAAGGGCACCTGTGATATGGGCAGTACCATCGATGACATTATTCGGCCGGCTTATTTTGCTCCGGAGGTGAAGCGCATCAGTGAACTATTGACCGAGATGAGGGACAAGAATTTTCACATGTGCATAATAGTGGATGAATACGGGGGTACAGCCGGTGTGGTAACCTTGACTCAGCTGGTAGAGGAGATAATTGGTGAAGTGAAAGACGAATTATCCGTGATGGAAAAGGAATATGAAATAATCAACGAATATACTTTTCAAATCGATGGCGGTATGCGGGTTGAGGACGCCAACGACGAGATGAATCTGAATATCCCCGAAGATGATTATGAAACAGTGGCCGGATTCGTGCTCAAATTGCTGGGACATATTCCCAAGACCGGGGAACAATTAAGATATAAAGAATTGAAACTGGTGGTAACCCGGATGGACGGTTTAAAAATCGAAGAAATACTGGTGACAAAGGAAAGACATGCAACGCCTACGGATAAAATTTAGTCGCGGTCCTGAAATAAAATTCATATCACACCTGGATATTGTACGGTTATGGCAAAGGGCTTTTAACCGGGCAGGAATACAGATAGCCTATTCCTCCGGATTTTCTCCGCATCCCCGGATATCCCTGGCAGCCCCACTCGCCCTGGGGGTAACCAGCGAAGCGGAGTTAATGGATATTTTTTGCATCAAAGGGGTTGCCCCCCATTTTTTCATCTCAGCAGTTAATCAGCAGCTGCCGGAGGGACTGTCGGTGGACAAGGTTTATCCCATTGCATTTGACCTGCCTTCTTTACAGTCTCAGGTCAGCCTGGCTGATTACCAGGTTGAGGTGGAAACGGACGAGGGGCCGCCGGACATAAATAAATCTCTGGAAGCCCTACTGGCGCTGGAGCATCTGCCGTGGCAGCATCAGCGGGACACCGGGCCGCGACAGTATGATTTACGGGTACTCATCCATGATATCCGGGTCGTCGAATGGAAGCCGCCGGCAGGGATGCTGGAAATGAGGCTGCGCTGTGACAGCAGCGGCTCCGGACGACCGGAGCAGGTTGCGGCAGCCCTCGGATTCACGCAGAGGCCCAGGTCGATTCACCGAACACAACTGATTTTGAAAACCGGGTAGTGTAAGAGAGATAAATCCCAGATAAATAAAAATAAGAGGAGGCATCCTCTTGTAAGAAAGAAGCAGAAGCTTCTCCTTCCTGCGAAAGGAATTGCCTCGACGGCAATGGTAGATTCCGGGTCAAGCCCGGAATGACATCTATTATTAAGTACCGGATAGTTTACCTGCCGACTAAATGTTCACAGATACACCAAAATTTACTGGTAATATTAATTAATGAATACGTTGCCTGACGATGAAAAAATAATCGAAGAGCCCGTACTGGACCAGGAGCGGCAGAAAAGAGCCCGGGAATATTCCAGGAGGCAGCGGCGGATGGGCCTGGGGGAAACGGCGCTGTCTCTGGCACTGTTGTTGATTTTGATTTTCAGCGGAGTGTCGCAATGGTTCACCGATTTATTGAGTTTACCTGTCATTGCAGCAGCCGTTGTCTATTTTGTAGTATTGCTCATCATTTTTGAGTTATTGACCTTGCCAATGGCCTATTACAGAGGTCTTGTCCTACCCCGCCGTTACGGCATATCCATCCAGAAATTTAAAAGCTGGCTGGCAGACCAGGCCAAGGGTGGAGCTATCGGACTGGTGTTGGGTGTGGCCGCGGTTGCCGCAGGTTACTGGCTGCTTCTGAACTTCGCGGACTACTGGTGGCTGATGGCCTGGGGGGTGATGATAATAGTCAGCATCCTGATGACCATTATCGCACCGATTTTCCTGGTCCCCTGGTTCTATAAGGTGAAGCCGCTGCCGGATATCGAATTGAAGTCCAGGTTAGAGCAGCTGGTGCAGAAAGCCCGGACCGAGGTCCAGGGGATATTCACCCTGGATTACAGCAGTAAGGTGACTGCTGCCAATGCCGGTCTGATGGGAATGGGCCGCACCCGGCGCATAGTTGTAAGTGATACCCTGGTACAGCAATATACCATCCCGGAAATCGAAGTAGTGACAGCCCACGAAATAGGGCATCATATAAACCGGGACATCTTCCGTATTTTTGTTATTCAGTCGGCAGTGTACCTGATTGGGTTCAGTATTATCGATGCAGTGCTGAAAGCAGTTGTATTGCCCCTGGGGTTTGGGGGTATAGCTGACCCGGCGGCTCTGCCGCTGTTAATGCTTATCCTGGGGGCTTTCAGCGCCCTGGCGTCCCCTCTCTTAAAAGCCTATTCCCGGCACGTGGAGAGCCAGGCGGATAGATATGCCCTGGTTTTAACGGATAATCCGAAGGCATTTATCAATGCGATGACCCGGCTGGTCAATCAGAACCTGGCAGTGGCTTGTCCTTCTGCCTGGGAAGAATTGTTGCTTTATGATCATCCCGGCTATAATAGACGGGTAGAACACGCACGCATTTATGAGAAGTGGAGAGAAAACCGGGGGAAAAGTTAAAGGTTGAAAGTGGTTTAAATTGAAGGAGTATCATTGATTAAATTCATTCTTGTTCGACACGGCGAAACCGAATGGAATAAAGTCAGGCGCATTCAGGGCAGTTCCAGCGATACGCCTCTCAGCGAAAAGGGCAAGCGTCAGGCAGAAGGAGCAGGGCTCAGATTAAAAGATGAGAAGATAACGGCCGTATATTCAAGTCCGCTTCAGCGAGCCCTGTATACAGCCCGGGCTATTGCCAGGCATCACCATCTGGAAGTAACAGCACTTCCTTCCTTAAAGGAGATTAGTGCAGGCACCCTGGAAGGAGCACTGGCTGCCGACCTGAAAATGCGATTCGACGAGTTTTTATGCCGGAATGACCACCAGGGACTGGTTACACTGCCTGAAGGCGAATCTCTTGGCGACGTCCAGAAAAGGGTCTGGGATACTATCAAGACCATAAGCAGCAAACACCCCGGCGGGACAGTGGTAATAGTATCTCACTATTTTGTCATAATGTCGATTATCTGTCAGGTACTGGGGTTACCCCTATCCCAGATAACCCGTTTAAGGCTAAGTACGGGCACAGTCTCTTCCTTTACCCTTGACAGTGACGATAATATGCGCCTGGAGTTGTTTAACGACGGCTGCCATAATCTGAATTGTTAGACAGAATGTATTCCTTTAATCCGGAGTCCGGTACTTCAATAAGCATATTTAACCGCAAAAATAGGCAAACCTGTGCATTGCCTTAACGGCAGAACAAGGTTTAAAGTATAACAGGCTTCAGTTTTCTCAACCTTTATTTTATCTTTACTTTAGTTATCCGTCATTTAGATAGACCTCAATAAAAATGGCAGAAATCTTATCCTTAAGCCAGGAAATGCAAGGTTTTTGTTCAGCGGAGATGATAGAAACTGTATCCCAGCAGTTTTGACAGGTTAAAGGTCAAGGCTTTAAAGTATAATTGCACCTGTTTTCCTGATTATAAGGACGGAGGCATTGACATGATGAGTAGAGTGAACGGCCTGTTTTTGGACTATGACGGAATTCTCAATGCTCTGGAAATGCCGGGCTCGCAATCAAGGATACTTTCCCACTTAGAAGCGCTGTTGAACCGCATCTATAAATCCATCCCGATAGGAGTAATCACTTTCAGGGACCTTTCATTCATTCTTCCCCGTACCCGGTTTGCCCATGCATGGTGTGCCATCGGCGGACTGGAGATAAAAATCGACTCCCAGTTGTTTGTCTCCCACGGGGTGGGGGATGTGCTGCCTTTTTTAAACCAGTCCTTGCGGTATGCGAAGCGGGTGGTCCGGGATGGGGCGGTAATCGAAGAAAGGCGTGATTACAGCGGGCAGCCAATGGCCTTTTCAGTCGACTGGCGGGAGGTTAAGGATGAAAAAACCGCCCGGTTAATATCGTCCAAGATATTAACATATTGCAAGAGCCTGCCGCTGAATATTATTGATTATCCGGGTAAAAGGTATTTTGAAGTATTTCCTTTCCCTGTAGATAAAGGGAAGGCGCTTAAAGAACTAAAAGACGATATGAATCTGGCCGGCGGGGTGCTTTACATCGGTGATTTACAAATGAATAATACGGCTTACCAGGAAGCGGATATCGGTATCTGTATCTGCAATGAGGAGCCACTGAATCCGGTTTGTGAATACTGGATGAAACCCGACGGTTTACCCGGTTTTCTCACCGGTCTTTATAAAAATCAGCTTTTATTCAATGACAACCTGTCCGGGATAAGAGTGAGCGGTATAACCGTACCGGCCTAGCTCAGTTATCGGCATCGGCCAGCCGCCGTGAGGAAGAATGGCGACGAACAAAATAAACAGCAGTATTGATAATCAGAAGTGCGCCGATGGTACCCGGGAGCATGGCGGCGGGGCTGATTTGATTGCCGGCCCCAACCGTGCCGAGTGTGATATACAGGCCGTCCCATAACAGACTGAACAGGGCCACTCCCACCAGCAATGCTACCGGCCTCCGGGTCATGCTCATGGCTATAGTCAAAGGAATTTTCAGCCAGATGAACCTTCCCAGAGCGACATTACAGGCGGAAGGACGGGCCAGCTTGCTTCCCCATTTTAACAGGTTGCTTCTCTGTCCCGCGCCGTTTACTGAACTTTGAGTGAAAGGTCGGGATATCCGGCTGACCACAGGTGTCAGGATACGCCCTTTCAGCCAGTCACCGGAGGGTTTAGCGTCAGGTCCATTTTTAGCCAGGTTATTGAATAATCGTTTTAAAGGATGCTTGCCGTATCCGATGACAATATACAAGATTACCGCTCCAATGCCCCGGCCGATCATAGTGATGGCAAAAAAAACCAGCACAAATTGGGGAGAAATATTGCCGCCGATGACATGATAGCCAACCAGAAGCCAAATCGTCTCCAGCAGGCAGGGTATTGAGAAGCCGAACTCGGAAATAAAAGCTATGGCGAATACAGTGAGGGCTAACCATAGATTAAAAGAACCAGTCAGGCTAATTGCCTGTTGAAATATTCCGTCCACACTCACCCGCCAATATCATTTGAGATTATTGTATCACATTAGCCACCGGAAGATAAAATGCTCCATAATTCAGGAATCTTTTCCCAAATCGGCCCCCTGCCGGAGGAGCTCTTTCTGAACAGCCCGGTATTCGATTTTGGATGGAACTACGTTCTGTTTGGCGGAGAGGGCAGCGCAAACTCCTGCGGCCTGTCCGGTAGCCATCGAGATAGGGATTATCCGGTACGAGGCCAGTGCTTCGTGAGTACCGGAAATACAGCGGCCGGCTACCAGGAGGTTATTTATCTTTCGCGGTATCAGGCAGCGCAAGGGAATATCATAAGATTCACCTTTCGGCAGCCTCATCAGGGTGGTGCCTTTGCCGTCCGGGGCATGGATATCTATCGGGTAAGTGCCGCGTGCGATAACATCATCAAATTTAGCGGCGCCGAGGATGTCACCGGCAGTAATGACATACTCTCCGAGAATCCTCCGGCTTTCCCTTACCCCTACATTGATTCCGGTCTGCATAATGTAAGTCCTTCCGAACCCGGGAACGTATTCTCTCAAAAAAAGGTCTATTTGATGTACCTGCTGGCGGCCTTCGTGCTCAGCCTGCGTCAGGTCCCAGACATCCACCCCGGAAACCCGGTTAATGCGAGTGCTGTTGATATTCAGTTCTTCCTGATGAGGAGTACCGAAAAACAGGATATCTTCACGGGGGAGCGAGAGTTTGCCGTCAACAGTCGCTTTTTCAATGAGCGCTTTCAACCCCTGGACCCCGTTCCACTGGTCGGGGTTTTTTCTGACATATTCCGCAAATTTGTCCCGGTCGAACCTGGTGATACGGAAGAGGAGGGTCATTGGCTGACACAGCCCGTCTTCACTGCGGCCGATTTCATAAGGAGCGCCGGCCAGTGCCGCAATATCTCCGTCGCCGGTACAATCAATCACCACACCGGCTTTGATGACTACGGGGCCGGACTTGGTCTCCAGTATGACTCCCTCGATTTTATTCTCTCCGATGACCCCGCTGGCAAAAGCATGGTAAAGAAATTTTACCCCGTAATGATTCATCAGGTCTGCGGCAGTGTTCTTGAAGATTTCAGGGTCGAAGGAGACCACATATCCGGTCTCCATTGAAGGGGAGATAGCGCCCCCTCTTTTAATCAGTAAATTGAGAAATTTTTCCACCACCCCGGCAATAACCGGCTCTGCCGGACCGTGGTCGCGAGGATAAAATGCCACCTCGGAAGATTCCCGGCGTTCAATGTTCGGGGTGTGAAAAGACATAAAGCAGGTCACCAGGGCGGCCGTAGCCGTCCCGCCGAGAAAACCGTACCTCTCGATCAGGATGACACCGGCCCCGGCGGAGGCAGCTCCGGCGGCCGCTCCGATACCAGCCGGCCCTCCGCCGACCACCAGTACGTCAGATTCAGCGATTACCGGGGCTTTTCTGGCCGGAAGTTTGACAGTTGCCGGCCGTTCGGGACGTTTCAGTGCGGGCATGAATTCACCTCTGAGCCACGCCGATGCTTCCGGGATACGTGCAAGCCTGTACTCCATCGTTTTTGTCAGTTAAAAGCCTTACGGCAATCCGGTTGTTCTCCATGGCGCGTTCCTTAATAGCAGGGAGAATTTCTTTAATCCTGGCCTGGATAACCTTACGGTTGTCCCAGTAATTATCGATATAAGAGATTACGCGTCCGGCATTTACCAGATGCAGGGGCGGGGTGGCTATCTTTAATTCCTCCAGGATGCCGCTAACCTTGGTGGCATAAGGCAGGGCGACGAAAGGTACGCCTTGCAGTGCCGCAAAGATAAGAAAATGCAGGCGCATCCCCACGGCAAAATCCAGATGGCCTATCAAAGACAATACCTGACCGGGGGAATATTCTTCATGTAACAGCCAGGCCCGCTGGGGACGGAGCATTTTGGCGATAACGGCATGAGAGTGCTGCATATCCAGCACTCTCTGTTCCATAGGGACAAAGATGATATCGGCATCGTAACGGTCAATCATAAAATCTGCGGCGTTAGCCAGGAGTTCGTGATAAGACATTTCACTCAACTCAGGGGCGGCCCCTCCCGGTTCTCTGACGGACATACCGATGATTTTCCGTCCAGTATCCATATGCTCCCGTTTCAGGGTGTCAGGAGGAACAGGCTCGGGTTCCAGAAGAAAAGCGGGGTCGGCAGTCACAATTATTTCACAGTGTATTCCCGCTTCCTCCAGTATCTTTTTAGCATTGCGTTCGCGCACGGTGATGACCTGTGCCTGGCTTAAGGCCTCTTTGACCTGCTTTTGCATATTGGGGTCCATTAAAGGGCCGGCGCTGATGGCGTAGACCATTACCGGCACTCCTTTAGCGTGTGCCAGAAATACCTCACGCAGATAATCCTTGATGGCGGTATCAAAAAGAATGCCCCCTCCGCCCAGGATAAACAGGTCGAGGCGCTCAATCTCCGGGACGACCTCACTCCGGGTCAGATTTCGGACGGGTACGGCACGGTCGACTTCATGCCGCTTCCTGGTATCCTCAACATCGCGGGTAAAAACCGTTATCTCCACGGGCAGCGAGCGGCGCAAATGGGTAATCATGCTCTGGAGGATGGCTTCATCTCCCAGATTTAGCCCGCCGTATGAGCCGGATATGCCCACACGGTATGTTTTTTTCTCTGTTTTTCTTACAGCACCCATCTTAAAATTCAGCCTCTATAATTAGTATGTATACTTTCCGGGAAAAATTTAACAGGTATTACTGATAGGAAGAGTAAGCTATATCATGTAGAGAATGGCTTAACTGAACGCAGTGATAAACTTTGCCTTTTGAATTTTGTCCTGTCTATAATATGGGTATTATGACCGCTAGAAAACATAACCTGACCCTGGAGCAGAGAGTACTTAAATACATCCAGGCAAACCGGCTGGTTCTGCCCGGGCAGAAAGTTCTGCTGGCGGTCTCCGGCGGAGCGGATTCCGTTTGTCTGCTGCATGCGTTATGCGGGCTTCAAGCCGAACTGGAGATTGCCCTGCATATCGCGCATCTTAACCATCAGCTCCGCGGAGAAGAATCGGAGGCGGATGCGGATTATGTGGCGGATTTAGCCCGGAAGCTGAAGATTCCGGCAACGATAGAGAAGAGGGATGTGACCGGCTATCAGGCGGAACACCGCCTTTCCCTGGAGGAGGCTGCCCGCGAGGTGCGGTACAGTTTTCTGGCGCAAACGGCGCAAACGGTAGGGGCGGAGCGGGTGGCGACGGGACATACCCTGAACGACCAGGTGGAGACCATCCTGCTCCATATTATCCGGGGGACAGGGACGAGAGGGCTCAGGGGCTTGCAGGCATGCCAGGCCCTGCAATTTTCCGGAAACCGCTTGACAGTAGTCCGGCCTCTTCTGGAGATAAGGCGAGAAGAGACTGAAGAATACTGCTCCCGGCTTCATTTAAAGCCTCGCCAGGACACTTCAAATCTCTCGCTTTCTTTGACGAGGAACCGGGTACGCCGGGAGCTGCTGCCGCGGTTACTGAGTTACAATCCCGGCATTTTCGAATCCCTGCTGCGCCTTGGTCGAATCAGCCATGATGAGCTGGATTTTCTGGAAAAGGAAAGCGAAAAAGCCTGGAAGAAGATAGTCCGCAAGCAGGGGAACTCATTTATATTCGAAAAAAGGGAATTCAAGCCGCTGGCCCCGGCTTTGCAGCGTCAGCTATTACGGAGGGCGATTGAGGGCTTGCTGGGGACATTGAAGGATGTTGAAACCCGGCATGTAGAAGGGATACTGGGGGCGCTGAAGAAGCCGGCCGGCAGACGGATAGCCCTGCCGGAAGGGCTGGTCTTCAGCATTGAATATGAGCGCTACCTGCTGGGATTCCATCCCGGGGAATTAATTCCCCTTCCCGAGCTAGAGGGAGCATTTGACATAAGCATTCCAGGAATTACTCGCATTCCCGGCTGGGATATTGAAGCCTCGGTAATACCCCGGGAAAAGATGAACGAGCTAACCGGTACGGAGCAACCGGGCATTTATTCGGCCTGTTTTGACAGCGATAGAGTCGGTGGGGAAGTAAAAGTCAGGGCGAGGGAGCGGGGAGACCGGTTTCAGCCCCAGGGAATGGCTGAAGAGAAAAAGGTGGGGGAATTCATGCTGGATGCGAGGATTCCCCGGCTGTGGCGCAAACGGATTCCAATTGTGTATACACCGCAGCAGATTATCTGGCTGGCCGGATGGCGCATTGATGAACGGGTCAAGGTAACCGAAAATACCCGCGAGGTACTCTGTCTGAAGATGGTAAGAGTGCCGGACATTGACTGCTGACCTCTGTTTCGCCGGTTTAGAATCCGGACCTCAGGTTTTAAAAATTTTTCCGGAAATCAATCGTCCTCCTGTTATTTGCGTGAATTATTGATTCTCATTAGGCAAATTGCGCAATGACTTAACTTATACGTTAATCCTCTTGACACAGGGTGTATAATATATATTACGAAAGTGTCTGGTATCCTGGTCAGTCACCTCTTTCACCTGACCCAGAAGCGACAATGATGAAGATTAGAGCGAATTTATGGGAACCAAAGACTGCACCGGAAATAAGGGACACAGTTTGATTAAGGAGGTGCAGTCAGATGGCTTTGGAAGAAAAAACCCTGCGCTGTCGTGATTGCGGACAGGAATTTGTGTTCACCACCGGTGAGCAGGAGTTCTATCAGTCCCATGGTTTACAGAATGAACCTAGCCGGTGCCCCCAATGCAGAGCAGCCCGCCGCAGGAATCGGAACGGTGACGGCAGCCGTCCCCGGCAAATGCATACAGTTACCTGCGCGGAATGCGGTGCCGAGACCC
>CAZIQW010000011.1:0-7078 GCA_964541585.1 uncultured Dehalococcoidales bacterium
CTCGTCGGGCTCATAACCCGAAGGTCGTTGGTTCAAATCCAACCCCCGCTACCAAATCTGAATCTGACTGAGCACCGCGAAAGCGGTGCTTTTCATTTTTGCTGAATATTGCTGCTTCAAATAGTGATGGCAGTTTCGCATTGCGAAACTGCCATCACTGGCAAATCTTAAGCAACTACTGAGTTATGAAGACCGTTCAATTATCTTTCGCGACTTCAATATCAGGCAATACCCATTCTTTCCCCATTCCTTGAAGACCGGTTAATACTGTACCGCCAAAACCCAACGCTCTTTTACCCCCGGCCCAGATAAGGTTGATTTATGGGTATCTGGATGAGATCCAGGATATTCACGTCCGGCGGCTGACATGCCATGTATACTGCCGTAGCGGCAATCGTTTCATATGCCATCATCGGGTCCGGAACCTTTTTGGCCGCATTCTTGACAAGGTCTCCCGTTATGCCTGGATGCAGGCAGCCGCAGGTTATTCCGAACTCCCGCCCTTCCAGCGCGGTGGTATGGGTCAGACCGACCAGCCCGAATTTTGCACTATTATACGGAGCGGTATTCGGCCGTACACGTTGGGCTGAAATGCTCCCGATATTAATAATACGCCCGCCTCCCTGCTTCTTCATGATGCGGAATGCCAATCGTGTACAAATAAACGGTGCTCGGAGCTCAATGTCAATAACACGGTCCCAGGTCTCTGTTGACATCTGCTCGATTGGCTCATTGATAAAGACACCGGCATTATTTACCAGTATGTCAAGTCTCCCAAAACACTCCATAGTACGATTAAACAGATTTTCAATCTGCTGCTCGCTGGTCACATCGGTCGGTACTGCCTCCGCTTTAACCCCTGAATTTGCTACTTGTTCCTTTGTTTTTTCCAGGTCTGCAATAGTACGAGCCGCCAGTACCAGATTCGCACCCTGCTGCGCCAGCGCGATGGATATCGCTTTGCCAATACCACGGCTGGCACCGGTTACCATTGCAACCTTTCCCTCGAGTTGTTTCATCAGGCATCTCCTTTTGTAACTATTTGAAACTTGATCTAAGTTAAGCTGACGTTAATTAATATTAACATCTGAATTGTCTTTCGGCAACTAAGCAAATTCGATGCTTGCAGTGTCCCCGGTAGTCGCTGGTCTAGACCCGGACCCGCTGTAAAAACCGAATTAATAGGCTGATTTTCCCTTATCAATCTTTTCATAGTATGATATGCAGGAAAGCCTGTGTATGAAAGGAGAGTAAAATACCGATGCAGTCGAGATACGAAAAATACGTTGTCAGGGAAGTAATTCCACCCGATCCTGATATCAAATGGGGTATCCCCGAACTGGGGATTACAGACCAGTATTTTTATCTCAGGCCGGAGGGGCCGATAAAAGAATCCAATACCATGATTGAGTATTCCTGGATAACGAAGGACAGCGCTTTTGGAGTTACCGGGGATAAGCCTCCGCACAGCCATGAATGTGATGAGATTTTCATCTTCCAGGGAACTAACACGGAAAATAGAGATGAACTGGGCGCTGAAATTGAGTTCTGGATGGGTGAAGGAGAGGAAACCGAGAAAATTATATTGAATACCTCGGGTATGGTCTATGTCCCGAAGGGATTGGTACATCTGCCGTTATTCTTCAAGAATGTGAAAAGACCCCTGTTATGGATGGTCATCGCACTCAATATCGGAGATACTTTGAAAGATACCGTTAAATATCCGGTAAGAGGAATCTAAACTCAATCTTACCCCAACCAGCCCTATCAACTGAAAATAAGAGTACTGTTTTTCCAGTACTCTTATTTCTTCAACGAATTTCAACTACCTGCCTGCTGCGGCCCGATGAAAATTATTGGCTGTTGAATGCTGTCAGGGGTAAGGAAAGTTGTGGTAGGGAAAGCTTTGAATTGAGGGAAACTCCTAATTTACATCAAAATGAAAAAGGATTATAATGATGTCCACACTTAGACGGGGAATGCTCTTTGGCGGTTAATGAGAATGGAGCAGAAAAAGCCTCTTACGAGAAGGCGGCTTGCCCGCAAGAGAGACAAGAGAGAAAGGTTGACGTTAAACGGGAATGCAGAGGAGCCAGCTCCGGGGGGCCTTTCCGATATACCCCGCCTTCTGCAGCAATACCCGATATTTCAGGTTGTCTTTGATTCCATTACGGACCTGATTTCCATCCAGGATAAAGATTTTAAAATCGTTGCTGTGAACCAGGCTTATGCCGACGCCTTCGAAATGAAACCTGAAGAAATCATTGGTAGAAGATGCTATGAAATCGTCCACAGGACTTCGCATCCAATCGTTGACTGTCCTCACATGCAGACTCTTAAGACTAAAAAAGCCGTTACCGGAGAGCAATACGACCCCCGTTCGGGAACATATCTACAGGTAACCGCTTCACCTGTTTTTGACCTGTCCGGCGAAATCGCCGGTACCGTCCATCTGATGAAGAATGTCACTGCACAGAAGGAGACCCAGGAAGCCCTGCGGAAAAGCAATGAACGGTATCGCAACCTGGTTGAGTCAACCAGCGATTTCATCTGGGAAACCAACCGGGAGGGGGTCTGCAATTATGCCAGTCCTAAAATCTACGATATTTTGGGTTATGAAGCTGAAGAGATGATTGGGAAAACTCCTTTTGACCTGATGCCGCCGGAAGAAGCTGAGCGCGTTTTTCCAATATTTCAGGAATGTGTTTCCCATCAATCACCCATCAACTCTTTGGAATATGTAGTCTATCACAAGGACGGGCATCCGGTGATTTTGGAAACCAGCGGAGTCCCGCTATTTGACGTCGATGGCACTTTGAAGGGTTACCGGGGAATTGACCGTGATATCACCCGGCGCAAAGAGATGGAGGAAGAGCTGAGGAAGAGTGAGGAGCGGCTCAGGCAGTATTTTGACCTTGGCCTGGTGGGTATGGCTGTTGAATCACCCTCAGGAGCATGGGTTATGGTTAATGACCGGCTCTGTGAGATATACGGATACTCCAGAGAGGAATTAATGCGTCTGCACTGGAAGGATTTGACGCATCCGGATGACCTGGATAAGGACCTTGTCCAGTTCGAACAGATGCTGGAGGGTAAAATCAACAGTTATTCTCTGGAAAAACGCTATATCCGTAAGAACGGTGAAATCATGCATGCGCTGGTATCTGCAGGCTGTGCCAGGGACCGGAGCGGAGATGTCAGCTCTATCTTTGCACTGGTAGTGGATATTACGGACCGTAAGAATATGGAAGAGTCTCTGGAAAAAGCTAAGGATGAGCTGGAGTTAAAGGTTAAGCAGCGCACTGGCGAGTTGGCAGAGGCTAAAGAGCAGCTGGAGGTTTATACCCGGGAGATAATCCGTGCCCAGGAGAGAGAAAGAAAGCGGGTGGCTGCTGAGCTGCATGATGATACAGCTCAAAACCTGGCCTTGATAATCCTGGAAATAGACAAAATTATAAACAGCCTGGAAAAATTACCGGAAGATACGCTCGGGCGCCTGAAACTTCTCCGATATGACGTCGATCGAACCCAAAAGGAAGTCCGCCGATTCAGCCATGAACTGCGTCCGGGCATGCTGGACCATCTGGGGCTGGAAGCAGCTCTGGAAGGTCTGGCCAAGGATATTAACGATAAAGGTGATATCAAGGTGGACCTGGAAACAAGGGGTAAGGAAAGACGCTTGCCTGATGAAGTTGAACTGTCGCTTTTCCGCATTGCCCAGGAAGCCCTGAATAACAGCCTGAAGCATTCACAGGCTGTCCGCGCTTCCATCAGCCTCAGATTTTATCCCCGGAGGGTTACCCTCAGAATATCCGACAACGGTAAAGGGTTTGATGTCAGGAGAGACAGCCGGAACGCTGTGAAAAGACGCAGGCTGGGTCTTATCGGCATGAGAGAGCGTGCAGAGCTCATCGGAGGAAGGCTCAAGATCAGATCCGTTGCCGGAAAGGGTGCCTCGGTTTCTATTGAAGTAATGCAATGACCTCATTGACAGCAGAAGATAAAAACAGGTCAGCCGGGTCAATAAGCTCCGGAAAATATTGAACTCTTCTCTCTGCCGGATTCAAAGCAAAGCCCCCGATTTCTTTGAGAAATCGGGGGCTCTTCATTTAATCACAGGTTGCTGATAATTCTGTCTATTCCCATGTGGCCAGGGCAGCTACCTGGTCGTCTTCATCCATACGCATGATAATGACACCCTGGGTGGTACGGCCCAGGATGGGAATTCCACCGCCGTCCTCATCCTTCAGGGGAGTAGAGATAACCTTACCGTCTTTAGAGATTATCATCAGCTGCTGGGTCTGGCTGACCAGCTGAGCCCCGGCTACCATTCCGGTCTTCTCCGTAACTCTCAGTGTCTTGATGCCGACACCGCCCCGGGTCTGTCTTTTATAGTTCTCGATCGAGGTAAGTTTACCATATCCGTTCAAGGTGACTACCAGCAGATAGGCAGTCGAATCCGGAGTCACCACGGACATGCTGACCATTCTATCCCCTTTAGCCATGCGCACTCCGCGTACGCCGCCGCTGGTGCGGGAGCTGCTGCGCAGGCTCTTAACTGCAAACCGGATAGACTGACCATCCTCGGTGATGAGGACTGCATCATCTGCATCGGTAGCCAGGCCGGCGGCGACCAATTCGTCGCCTTCTTCCAGGTCCATGGCAATGATGCCGCTGCTGCGTATAGAATCAAAATATTCCAGTGAGGATTTCTTTATCTCGCCCATCTTGGTAGCCATCAGCAGATAGTAATCCGGCTTGTAGTCTGTAACGGATACCACTGCCGTCACTCTTTCTCCTTCAGTAACGGGGAAGAGATTAACCACTGCCAGGCCTTTAGCGGTGCGGGAGGCATCGGCGGGGATTTCATGGCATTTCAAATGGAATACTTTACCCAGGTTGGTAAAGAAAAAGAGATTATCATGGGTATCGGCTACCACCAGGAATTTGGCGGCATCGGCTTCCCGGATGCCCATCCCTTTAACGCCTTTGCCGCGGCGGTGCTGCGAGCGGTAGGTCGTTGCCGGGATTCTCTTGATAAACCCGCGGCCGCTGAGCGTAACCACCACTCTCTCGTGAGGGACTTCTTCGACGGCAAAGTCCATTACGGACTGTTCGCTGATCTCGGTCCGGCGGGCATCGCCATATTTGGCCCTTAGCTGGTTTATCTCATCCTTGACCAGGTAAAGTATCTTCTTCTTATTTGCCAGCAGGTCTTCCAGGTAAGCGATGGTCTTCAGTACCTGCTCGTATTCATCGATTATTTTACTGCGTTCCAGGTTTGCCAGTCGCCGTAACTGCATATCCAGAATGGCCTGGGCCTGTTTTTCGCTCAGAGTAAAGTTGGTCATCAGATTCTTGCGGGCGATTTCAGCTGTCTCTGACTGGCGGATGGTGCGGATAACCTCATCAATATGGTCCAGGGCTATTTTCAGGCCTTCCAGTATGTGGGCCCGGGCTTTGGCAACCCCCAGTTCGAATTTGGAACGCCGGGTAATGACTTCCTGGCGGAAAAGAATGAAGAAATCCAGGGCTTCTTTCAGGCTGAGTACGCGGGGTTGACCGTCCACCAGTCCCAGCATGTTGACGAAGAAGGTAGACTGCATGGCCGTATATTTATACAGCTGGTTCAAGACCTGGGGTGGCTGGGCTTCCCGCTTGAGCTCAATCACAATCCGCATCCCCTGACGGTCTGATTCATCACGGATTTCGCTGATACCCAGAACCTTCTTGTCCTTGACCAGCGTGGCTATGCGCTCCACCAGCGCCGCCTTGTTGGTCTGGTAAGGAATCTCGGTGACGATAATCTGGCGGCGTCCCATCCCGCCGGGCATGTCCGAAATGTGCACTTTTGCCCGGATGACTACTTTGCCGCGTCCGGTAGCATAGGCGCTGCGAATACCATCCTTGCCCAGGATAATACCAGAGGTGGGGAAGTCCGGCCCTTTGATAAACTGCATCAGCTCATCAACAGTGGCTTCCGGGTTATCTACCATATAGGCGATGGCATCACACACCTCGGTGAGATTATGGGGCGGGATGTTGGTCGCCATGCCGACGGCAATACCGGAACTGCCGTTAATCAGCAGGTTTGGCAAGAGAGCCGGCAGGACAGTGGGTTCCTTCAGACTGTCATCAAAGTTAGTAGTGAAATCAACCGTGTCTTTATCAATATCCAGCAGCATCTGTTCGGCAATCGCGGAAAGACGTGCTTCAGTATAACGCATGGCTGCCGGCGGATCATTATCGACGCTGCCGAAATTCCCCTGACCGTCGACAAGCGGGTAACGCATGGAGAAATCCTGGGCCAGGCGCACCATGGTATCGTAGACTGAGGCATCGCCATGCGGATGATATTTACCCAGAACTTCACCGACGATACGGGCGCTTTTCTTGTGGGGACTGCTGTGGGTTAGCCCCATATCCTGCATTGCATATAAAATCCGGCGCTGGACCGGCTTTAAGCCATCCCTTACATCCGGTAAAGCCCGGGAGACGATTACGCTCATTGCATAATCCAGATAAGAGCTTTTTAACTCATCTTCAATATTAACTTCTCGGGTTGCCCCTATGACCATATCAGGCTAAGCCTCCTTTTCCCATTCTTTATCCTCTTCGATTTCCTCTGTCACTTCCTCGGGTGTTTCTACCTCGTCTTCAGTAAAGACAGGCGTTTCACCCAGTCCTTCCTCCTCTTCATAACCAGGCCTGAATACCCGGTCACTGGTGTAGGGCTGAATTTCTTCCAGCCGTTTTCCGGGGAAAGAAACCTGGTCAATCTGTCGCGGGTCCTGATAGGTCTCGCGGATGATAACGGATATCGAATTTTCGTTTGAGGTGACTATGGCAGCAGTATACTTGTTACCGCCTTCCATCAGTTTAATCAGTCTTTGACCCTGTTTGGCGGGAACCAGCCCGAGATACTCGCCGCGGGTATTCTCCACCACCAGACTGGAATCCTGGGGTCTCAAGGTTACTTTATCCCCGGCCATCATTTTTACCAGCCTCTCGGAAGAGGCTATCTGATAAAGACTCAGTACGCCCGCTTTGCCTATCTCTTCGATAAACAGTTGTGGTT
>CAZIQW010000011.1:7088-17359 GCA_964541585.1 uncultured Dehalococcoidales bacterium
CATCTCCCAGGTGGGATAAACGCTGTAAATTCTTTTTGGCAATTGTATTGTACTGGTCTAATTGTAGTGCTTTGCTATAAGCTTCCTTGGCCCCGGGGTAGTTACCGATTTCCATGTAGGCTTTTCCCAGGCGGTTGCATGCATCTACATCATTAGGAAAGTGTTCCAGAATACTTTTGTTTATATCAATCGCCTCCCGCCAGCGGCCTTCCATGGCCAGAGTAATCGCCTGTCTGCTGGTCTGGCGTTTGAGTTTCCCCTGCTTATCTTCTTGATATGACATTTCATTCTCCATATTTAACCCTGATTAATTTAATTTCATCAATATTATATTATTTTCAACATTATTATTTTAGACCAAGCGGGTTAACGGAACAAGGTATTATGTTGATTGATTATAACAAATAAAAGGGGATACATTCCTGAATATCCCCTTATTGAACTCAATTTTTCAAAGATTGGAGGACTCTGGTACTTTTGTCCTGGAAAACAGACCTTTAATCCGTTTCCAGCTCAAATGCCCGGTGCAGAGAGAGAATCGCGTCCTTCACTCTGGCCTCTTCGATGATACAGGTTATCCGGATTTCGGAGGTGGTAATCAGCTGTATATTGATGCCTTCCTGGCTAAGGGTACTGAACATCCTGGCGGCGTAGCCCGGGGTGTTTTGCATCCCGGTGCCGACGATGCTGACCTTGCCCAGCCTGGAATCAGCCGCAACTTCTTTGCTACCGATGGAATTGCTGATAGGTTCAATCACCTTCAAGGCCTTTTCTAGATCGCTCTTGGCTACGGTAAAGGTCAGGTCGGTAACATCTTCCATGAAGGCATTCTGGACGATGGTATCCACGCTGATCCCGGCTCTGGCCAGAGGCTCAAAAATAGAGGCTGCGATACCCGGCTGGTTGGGAATACCAATGACGGTAATCTTGGCTACATCGGTATCGTGGGCAATTCCTCTGACCTTATTTCGTACTTCCATAGATTCTCCTCCATGAATCAAAGTACCGGGAGCTTCGACAAAACTTGAAGCTACCAGAACAGGCATATTATAGACGCCTGCCAGCTCTACCGCCCGGTAATGTATGGCTTTAGAGCCGCTGCAGGTTAACTCCAGCATTTCATCATACCCGATTTCCTTCAGTTTATGCGCTTCAGGACAAATTCGGGGGTCGGCGGTGTAGATTCCATCCACATCGGTATAACGCTCGCAGGCACGGGCTTGCAGACTGATAGCCAGGGCTACGGCTGTCGTATCTGAACCGCCCCGGCCGAGTGTCGTGACATCGGACTCATTGGTAATGCCCTGGAACCCGGCGACAATAACGATGTTGCCCTTATTAAGCTCCTGAACAATCCGGTCTGATTCCACTTTGAGAATTTTGGCCTTGCTGTAAGAATTATCGGTACGGATACCTGCTTGCCTCCCGCTGAGACTGATAGCTTTATAACCCATCTTCTGGAGTGCCATTGCCATTAGAGAGGCGGAGACGATTTCTCCGGTAGAAAGCAAAAAATCCATTTCCCGGCTGTCTGGCTGGTCGGTAATCTTATTGGCCAGGGCAATCAAATCATCTGTAGAGTCTCCCATGGCGGATACAACCACTACAACCTGGTTGCCGAAATCACGAGATCGGGCGATATGCCGGGCTACGTTGCGGATTCTGTCCACATTGGCCACTGAGCTTCCGCCGTATTTTTGCACAACAATCGACATCCTGTTACCCCTTGATTAACCTATCTATGATACCATACCCAGCCTGAATAAAAAAGTTTGCCGATCGGGCTTCAGCCTCAGTAAAACGGCGGGCACCGCTTGAAGAGAAGCCTGGTCCCGCCAGTAAGAACGGCACCGGATCTCCGGTATGGGTTTTAAGTTCAATCGGTGTGGGATGGTCCGGCATAATCAGCAGGCGCAATTCGCTTTCAGTATAAGCGGTTAAGCGGCTGATAATTTCCCGGTCCGTCTTTTCAATTGCCTCGATTTTATCCTCCATTGAACCCATATGACCGGCTTCATCCGACGCTTCTACATGTACTATCACCAGGTCCTGCTCTGCCAGGGCTTTTATGGCCCCTTCCGCCTGAGCAACGTAATCATTATCCAGTCCGTCGGTAACGCCGGGAATCCTGACCACTTCCATACCGGCCATTTGTGCCAGACCGCGCAGAAGGTCAACTCCGCTTATCATTGCCGCCCGGAGGCCGTAGAACTGCCGGAAGGGAGGAAGCTCAGGCACCTGCCCGCTCGGCCAGAACAGCCAGATGGTGGTGGCGGGGGGCTGACCGCGAGATACCCGGGCCATGTTTACCGGATGGTCGCGAAGAACCGGCTCGGAGCGCTGCATTAAGTCCCGCAGTATTTCATTTCCTTTCCCTATCGGGAGGTATTCAGCCACCGGTTTCCCCGAAATGTCATGAGGAGGGGTGCAAACAGCCTCCAGCGCTTCCTCATGACCCCCGAGTTTTAGAATATGCCGGTAGCTGACGCCGGGATAAAACCGGATGTTTTCATTACCCAGATTTGCCCCCAGTGCAGCCACCAGTTCTCCGGCTTCTTCAGTGGTAATATGCCCGGCGCTGTAGTCCTGCATCTTGCCGTCCCGGACGGTCACCATATTACAGCGAAAGACGGTTTCACCGGGGCCGATGCTTATCCCCATGCTCAGGGCTTCAATGGCGCTGCGCCCGCGATAATATACCCTCGGGTCATAGCCCATGATAGACATGCAGGCGCAGGCACTGCTGGGCTCCATGCCCTGTGGTACGGTTTGAGCCAGTCCGAGAGCCCCTTTAGAGACGAGTGCATCCAGGTTAGGGGTTTGCGCCAGTTCCAGACAGGTCTTCCCGCCGCGCTGGGGGAGAGGATGGCCGGCAGCGCCATCTATAATTAAAACGATGTATTTCATATATTATTTATTTCTAATTCCTGCTGGGTTGCCGGTATTCACCGGCGGAATTTTTCTTTATTTTGAGTTATAACATCCAGCTTTAGATTCCAGTTTGCTTCAAAAGCCAATCTCGCTTATAATATATTGGCATCAGGGAGTAGCGTAGCCTGGTTCAGCGTGCAGCGTCCGGGTACTCTCTGAACGTTACAATGTGATACAATTTCGGGGCGTAGCGCAGCTTGGTTTAGCGCGCAGCGTTCGGGACGCTGAGGTCGGAGGTTCAAATCCTCTCGCCCCGACCATTCCCTCAGATTTTTTCCCGGTAGCTCCATCTATTGTCCCCTTCGTAAATAATTTTAAGCGTGGCTACAGACAAAGTCAATTTTGGAATAAAAGCACATCACATCCTTGTCGTAAATACTCTGTATTATTAAGCCTATTGACGTAGTCCGATAAAACGCACACTTTGAGAAGAGTGAGATAATCAGGGAAAAGAGGGAACTCGTGTTTAATTTTATTGCATGCTATTATAATAGTCCGTGGAAAGGATTTTAATCTGTGTGTTAGAAAGGAGCAATATGTCTGGAGAAAAACAGTCCGTCACCTGCTTTCTTGAATCCAATAACGAGATTTTGATTTTACTGCGCAGTGAACGTGTCAGTACTTATAAAGACACCTGGGGTGGGATTAGCGGGGCAATAGATAAAGGCAAAACGGCTGACGAACAGGCAATCCTGGAGATAGAGGAGGAGACCGGTCTATCCGGGCAGGATGTTCAGTTGCTCAGACGGGGTCAGCCGCTGGTTTTTTACGATAGACAGTTTGGCGTCAGGAAGGTCATCTATCCATACTTGTTCCACGCTAAAGATCGGGAAAAAATTAGAACGGACTGGGAACATACAGAGGCTAAATGGATAGCTTTTGCCGATATTGATAAATACAGGACAATGCCGAAGCTAAAAGAAACCCTGGCACTGGTTTTGGGATAGTTATGTTTGCAATTCCTTGAACCGGTAGCCCAGCCCGCGTTCACTGAGAATGTACCGGGGGTTCTTTGGGTCGGCTTCAATTTTTTGTCTTAAATAGTTGATATAGAGGCGTACATACTGGTCGTCATCCCGGTATTCCGGTCCCCAGACCCGCGACAGCAGGGTCTCATGGGTCAGGAGCTTGCCGGCATTGGTCACCATCTGGTAAAGCAGCCGGTATTCAGTGGGTCTTAACAGGATTTCTTTCCCCCGAACGATGACCTTTCTCTGGTCGAAATTTATCCGCAAATCAGCATCAACAATAATCTCGGAGCCTCCGGCCAGCCCTTTCGGCTCTGTTCGCCTTAATACAGCCTTGATTCGGGAAATCAGTTCCCGCGGACTGTAAGGCTTGGTCATATAATCATCGGCGCCAAGGTCCAGCCCTCTTACCCGGTCAAACTCTTCACCCCTCACGCTGAGGAAAATAACCGGGACCGCAGAGACCTCGCGGATTTTTTTAAGTGTTGTCAGACCGTCCATATCCGGCATCATTACATCCAGAATCACCAGGTCAGGCGTTTCCCGCACTACCTTTTCAATAGCCTGGTAGCCGTTGTCAGCGCTGATGACGCGAAAACTCTCCAGTTCCAGGTGCATCCGGACCGCCTGGACCAGGTGCGGCTCGTCGTCTACTACGAGTATGGTCTGGTTTGCCATGCGTATTTACCTCCAGGTTTCCAGTATTTAATCATCCGGGTTTTCCGGCAGGGTGAAAGAAAACCGGGAGCCCTTTCCTGACTGACTGGATACTTCAATCGTACCTCCGTGGGCCTCGATAATGGTCTTGCAGATATACAGTCCCAGCCCCAGCCCTTTTATCGCTTGACTTGGCTCGCGGTCTACACGGTAAAAACGTTCAAAGAGGTGTTTCAAACCCTCTTCCGGAATTCCTATCCCCTCATCGCTGACAGTCACCTTCACCTGCTGGTGGGCTTGTTCTCCGGAAATACTTATTCTGCCGCCCTGTGGAGAGTATTTTATGGCGTTATCTACCAGGTTTGCCAGTACTTCTTCTATCAGCTGTGGGTCGGCCAAGACCGGAGGTAAATTGTCCATTTGAATTTCAAAGAGATGCCGGTCCGTGAGGGCCTGTCTGCGGCGAACGATTTTCCTTGCCAGTCCGGCAAGGTCCAGCAGTTCCTTATGCAAGGGAGAAGACCCGCTGGAAATGCGGGAAGCCAGCAGCAGCCGGGTCATGACCCGGCTGAGGTTGTCGCTTTCCTCTTCGATAATTTTCAATCCTTTTTCCAGGGTTTCCCGGTCCCATTTACCTTCAGCCAGAGCACTGGCATAACCCTTGATAATCGCCAGGGGAGTCTGCAGCTCGTGGCCCAGCATTGCCAGGAAAGTTTCCCGGAGGTTTTCCAGCTGCCTGACTTGAGAAATATCTCTTACATTGGCTACCGCGTTAACCGGCACTCCTTCCGAATTGCGGACAAATGAATATTTGATTGAGACATCGATGTCCCTGCCGTCTTTGCTGCGGATTTTCCCCTGCCGCTCTATCGTCTGGCCTTTTTCTGCGCTACTTGCCAGCATTGGGCATTGCTCGTAACACTGGATTTTGTCCTCCCAGTTGCGAAATAACAATACTTGGGAGCATTCCTGGTTGACTACCTCTTGTCGGGAATAACCGGTCAGTTTTTCCATGGCTGTATTGAATCCCAGAATCCGGCAAAATGAATCTATGCTTATGATACCGTCGGCGCTGTTCTCCAGTATAGACTCGGTCCGGTGCTTCTCCTCGGCCAGCAGGTGGGCCAGCCGGGCGTTTTGTATGGCGATGGCAGCCTGCTCGGCAAAAGCCGACAAGACGGGCTGATCTAATTTAGAGAAAGCTGAGGATTCCAGCGGGCGCAGGATGTACATCAGGCCGGTGGAGATATCACCGATTTTGAGAGGCAGGGCGATGATGGGATTTTGCCGGATGCCCTCTGTGGAAAGCGGTAAGTCTATGCCAGGCCGGAGTTCGGAAATCAAATCATAGCTTTCCCGGCTGCCGGCCAGACCAGGAGCAGCTTTATTTAAAAGCGGATGGAGATGATGGAGAGTTAAGGTATCCAGACCCCAGGAAGCACTGGCAACAAAACGCTGCTGGGCTTCATTCCAGGTGGCTATCACACCGGCGCTTCCTCCCAGAACCTGCACCGCTTTTTTCAGTATCAGCTGGAGGGTGGCTTTAAGTTCTGCCTTCTCTTCAGACATTTCTGTTCTTTGCCGTATATGGAAACCGAAAGAAATAATCCGTATTTCTTATATAATTCTAAGATTACTCTTATGTTATTCTAATACAACCCCTTTTAAAATAAAAACAGAAAGAGTAAAGAGACTATGGTTCAGAAGAAAATAGCACTATTGAATTTTAAGAGGAGGTAAAGACTATGACAATGCAGCGTTGGGAACCGTTCAGAGAGATGATGACTTTAAGGAATGCCATGGATAGACTTTTCGAGGACAGCTTTGTTCGCCCCACCAGCTGGCCTGTGGAGGGAAACGGCAGAGGAGCCCTGGCTCTGGATATGTATCAAACATCTAATGATGTGGTGGTAAAGGCGTCCTTGCCGGGATTCAAGCCGGAAGAAGTGGATATTTCAATTACCGGAGATACCCTGACCATCAAGGCGGAGCATAAGGAAGAGAAAGAGACACAGGAAGGCGAATATTATATGAAGGAGCGCCGTTATGGTTCCTTTAGTCGGACGGTCACTATCCCGGTAAATGTAAAGAACGAGAAGGCTGAAGCTGCTTTCGAGAATGGGGTCCTGACCTTGACGTTGCCTAAGGCGGAGGAAGCCAAACCCAGGCAGATTAAAGTCAAGGCTAAATCCATGATTGAATCCGGTCAGAAGTAGTATATCAATGTCTCCTTTCAGGTCACAACGGGGCTTCCTGTTCTCAGGAAGCTCCGTTAATTTTACTTGCATATCTTCCCTTCTCACTTTATTATTTATCCGGAAGGGTGATAATGATTAAAAGACGCACCTCGAAAGCAATTAAAATCGGAGATGTGACTGTCGGCGGCGGGGCGCCCGTAGTAGTACAGTCCATGACTAAAACTGACACCCGCGATGTCCGGGCTACCATCGAACAGGTAAAAGAATTGGAGGAATGCGGCTGTGAAATTATCCGGTGTGCCGTACCGGACATTGAAGCGGCTCAGGCTTTAAGGGCCATCAAGAAAGGCATTTCCATTCCCCTGATAGCTGATATTCATTTCGACTACCGGCTGGCGCTGGCTGCTCTGGAGTCTGGAGCAGACGGGTTGCGGTTGAATCCGGGGAACATCAGCGACAGGGAGAAAATATCCATGGTGGTTAAAGCCGCCAGGGAAAGGCAGTCGCCTATCCGCATCGGGGTAAATTTCGGCAGCTTGCCCCGAGACCTGGACCCCGAATTGACGGTACCGCAGCAGATGGTAGAAGCGGCATTGAGACATATCCGGATACTGGAAAATTTGAACTTCGATTTGATTAAAGTCTCCTTGAAAGCTTTCGATGTGCCCACTACCATTCAGGCGTACCAGGAGATAGCCGTGCAGATACCCTATCCTTTACATATCGGTATTACTGAAGCGGGAACCCCAAGGCAGGGCATGGTCCGCAGTGCGGTGGGAGTCGGTATCCTGCTGTACGAAGGGTTGGGGGATACCCTCAGGGTATCCTTGACCACCCATCCCCGGGAAGAGGTCTATGCTGCCTATGAAATCCTCAAGAGCCTCCATCTCCGGGAACGCGGGCCTTCTCTTGTCAGTTGCCCCACCTGCGGTCGTACTGAAATGGATGTGGTGTCCCTGGCCAGCGCCGTGGAGGAACATTTAGCCCGGATTAAAAAACCGCTCAAGGTGGCGGTAATGGGATGCGTGGTCAACGGGCCCGGCGAGGCCAAAGACGCGGATATCGGCGTTGCCTGCGGCAAAGGGAAAGCAGTTCTCTTTAAAAAAGGTGAACCGATAAGAACACTGCAAGAGGGAGAGATACTCGGCGAACTTTTGAGGGAGATAGAGAAGCTGTAACTCTTGATTTTGGTTTTATAATCCTCTATGATGCTATTGTTTCCTTTTTGCACCGTTAAACTTCTTTTCATTCAATCCCGATTATTTAAAAGGTTGCAGAAACCGGTCAGAGTGTTTTAGACTGAAAACATCATACCCCCTTTCGCTGCATTCAAAGAATTTAATAGGAGTTTTTAAGGAGGAGAGAATTGGGTTATAACGACTTGAGAGGCTGGCTGGAAGAGGTAGAGAAGATGGGAGAGCTCAAAACTGTCGAAGGAGCTCATTGGGAAAAAGAAATCGGCGGTATCAGCGAAATGATGGCACAGCGTGCTGATAATCCTGCCCTCCTGTTTGACAGGATCCAGGGTTATCCGGAAGGATTCAGGGTTTTAAGCAATGCTTTTCAGACTCACAAGCGCACCGCTTCGGTTCTGGGAATTCCGGGAAATCTATCCAGCGTGGAGATGATAGACGCCTGGCGGAAACGCCTCAAAGCATTGCAGCCCATTGACCCGGTTGAGGTCCAGAATGCACCGGTAAAGCAAAACATCTTGACCGGAGATGATGTGGACCTGTTTAAACTCCCCACCCCGCTCTGGCATGAGCTTGATGGTGGAAGGTTTATCGGCACCGGGTGTGCCGTGGTGACCAGAGACCTCGAAGAAGGCTGGGTTAACGTAGGTACTTATCGATGCCGGATTTTTGATAAAAATCATATGAGCGTTTCTATTAATCCGGGAAAACATGGTACGCAAATGATGGAAAAATATCACAGCCAGGGAAAGCCCTTTCCGGTGGCGGTTGCCCTGGGCATGGACCCGCAGTTGTTCGTGGCTGCTTGCAGCCCCTATACCGGCTGGGGAGAATGCGAATATTGTTTTGCCGGTGGTATCAAGGGCGAACCCATTCAGGTGACGCCCGGTAGGGTGACGGGTTTACCGGTACCGGCTACAGCCGAAATCGTCGTCGAAGGTGAGATACCGCCTCCACCGCAGATGGAGAGGAGAGAAGACGGTCCTTTCGGTGAATGGGGCAGGTCATATTCCTCAACGGCTTTCCCGATTATGGAAGTCAAGTCCATGATGTACCGCAATAATCCCATTATGCTGGGTGTAGCGCCGATGAAGAAGCATATCCCCTTCCCGTTCTCCGTCCCGATTATGGCTTCGGAAATCTGGAATGTGCTGGAGTATGCCGGTATTTCCGGGATTACGGGCGTCTGGTTCAGTCTGGGACTTATCTGGCCGGTCTGGTGTATAGTTCGCGTCAAGCAGACCTATGCCGGGCATGCCAAACAGGCGGCTTTGGCTGCAGCCTCCTGCCGGGCAAATACTGTCGGGGGACTGTTTGTTATCGCTGTGGATGATGACATTGATATTACCAATGAAAAAGATGTTATGCTGGCAATTTCCAGCCGGGCGAATATCGAAAATATTCAGGTTATTCATGGCATACTGACCAAAGCCGCTCCCCCTAAGAAGAAGCCGAACCCGGGAGAAGAACCAGCCTATACCAGCGACAGGATTATTATCGACGCTTGCTGGCCGTACGAACGCCGTGCCAGGTTCCCCAAGCCCACCGGATTCAGTGCCGAGTACAACCAAGAACTCATGAAAAAGTGGGATTTTCTCTCAAAATGAACCCCACCGTCCCCTGATTCACACATGAGACATCCCGGACTTCTGCGAAATACTGGAGGTCCGGGATGTTTTTAGCTGTCCTCCTTGTAAAATTAATTAAAATAGGTTTAAATAATATGCGTTATGACACAAGAGATTTCTCAAGAATTTGCATCTCAACCGGAATCCGGCCACAGTAATCCAACCCTTATCGCCACGTCAGTTGCAATTTTTTTGACCTCCTTTATGACTTCCGGGTTGAATGTGGCCATTCCGTTTGTTGGCCGGGAATTCCATGCCGATGCGGTTCTTCTAGGCTGGGTGGTCAATTCCTTTCTTCTGGTATTAAGTGTATTCCTGGTACCTTTCGGTAGGATAGCTGATATTTTCGGACTCAAGAAGATATTCCTCTGGGGTATGATATTCTTTACTATTATTTCGGCTGTAACCATCTTTTCCAATTCGATTGTGATGCTTATAATTTGCCGGTCTTTGCAGGGGATGAGTTGCGCCATGGTTTTCAGCACCGGCACCGCCTTGACCACGGCCACCCATTTGGGCAATAAACGGGGCCGAGCCCTGGGGATAAACGTATCCTCGGTCTATATTGGATATTCAGCCGGGCCGTTTCTGGGGGGAATACTGACAGAGCATCTGGGCTGGAGAAGCATGTTTGCAGTTATTATTCCGTTAGATCGGAAGAGCGTCGTGTAGGGAAAGAGTGTAGGATAGGGTGTA
>CAZIQW010000012.1:0-15335 GCA_964541585.1 uncultured Dehalococcoidales bacterium
GAGATAATGAGCGGTGACTGGAGTTCAGACGTGTGCTCTTCCGATCTTTTGTGTTGAGGTTGCCGGACGTGAGATGCAGGAAGATTTTGAACCGATACTGGAGCGTCAAATCCACCACCTTATCAATTACGCCCAGGGCGTGATGCACATCGGGCAAAGAGATATCGCCTGGATAAGAATCAGCAAACAGGCAGTTGAGAAAGGCTTTAAGCTCCGAGATATCGGCGTTATCCTGCACGCTAAATTACACCAGGACTTCGGGAGAATCTTCGATAAAATACAGGTCAAGCTGTATACCAGCGAAGCTGATGTCAAAACGCTGGTTGAAAAAGCCCGGGAAGTCTATCAACATAGAGATGCAAGAATCGAGGGGATGACCGATGAGTCCTCGGACACTTATTATTCCTGCACTCTTTGCCAGTCCTTCGCGCCCAGTCATGTCTGTGTAATCAGCCCCGAGAGGACCGGCCTCTGTGGTTCCTATAACTGGATGGACTGCAAGGCCTCCTTTGAAATCAATCCTACCGGACCTAACCAGCCGGTACCCAAGGGTGATGTCATCGATCCCAAGCTTGGCCAGTGGAGAGGGGTAAATGAGTTTGTCTTTCAAGCATCCCGCGGCAAGATAGACCATTACAACCTCTACAGCATTGTTAATGATCCCATGACAACCTGCGGATGCTGTGAATGCATTGCCGCAGTCCTGCCCCTGTCGAATGGAATCATGACGGTAAACCGCGATTATACCGGCATGACTCCCTGCGGCATGAAATTTACCACGCTGGCTGGAACCATCGGCGGCGGCTTAAGTACCCCGGGATTCGTTGGGCACGGTAAGTATAACATTACTCAAAGAAAGTTCGTTATTGGAGACGGCGGTTTATTGAGAATGGTCTGGATGCCCAAGATTTTGAAGGAAGAAATCAAAGAAAGGTTCAACAAGCGAGCGGCAGAACTTGGACATCCCGACCTTCTGGACAAGGTGGCTGATGAGACCATCGGAACTACGGAAGACGAAATTCTGCCTTTCCTGACTGAGAAGAACCATCCTGCGCTGAGCATGCCTCCCATAATCGGGTAAAGGAGATAGAGTCAAAAGGTAATATTGAATTAAGGAGTAAACCGATGCCACTCACTGGAATAGAAATTTTCAAATTGCTGCCCAAGACAAACTGTGGAAAGTGTGGAGTACCTACCTGCCTCGCTTTCGCCATGCAGTTGGCTGCCGGAAAAGCAGACCTATCTGCCTGCCCTACCGTCTCTGAGGAAACTAAAGCCAAACTTTCGGAAGCCTCCGCTCCTCCTATCAGGCCGCTAACTATCGGAACCGGAGACCGTGCTGTTAAAATTGGCGGCGAGACGGTCTTGTTCCGTCACGAGAAGCGATTCGAGAATCCTCCCGGACTGGCCATTTTAATCAGTGATACGATGGCAGACTCTGAAATTGACAGCCGGTTAGACAGACTCAACAACCTCCAGTATGAAAGAGTTGGCTTAACCCTGCGCCCGGAAATGGCGGCCATAAAGTGTGATTCGGGGCAAGCGGAAAAGTTTTCCGCCGTAGCAGGTAAGGTAAAACAGAATAGTGATTGCAGCATTGTCCTGATGAGCACCGATCCCGATATCCTGTTAGCCGGATTGAAAATTTGTGCCGACCGCAAACCTCTTTTGTATGCTGCAACCAGAGAGAATGCTGATAAACTTGCAGCCCTGGCTAAGGATTTCAACTGTCCGGTTGCGGTCAAGGGAACCAGTCTGGAAGAAATAGCCGGGCTAACCGATCAGCTGACTCAAGAAGGACTGAAAGATATGGTTATCGACTCCGGTTCCAGGTCTATCCGTCAGGCATTTGACGATCAGATTTTCATCCGTAAGGCTGCGCTGGGTAAAATCCGTTCACTCGGCTTCCCTTCCATCGTGTTTCCCTACGAGATGACAGATAATCCCATGAAAGAGGCCCTAATCGCTTCCACCTTTATAGCTAAATATGCCGGTATCATTGTGCTTTCTGACTTCCAGGGTCACAGCTTGTTCCCCTTGTTGGTAGAAAGACTGAATGTTTATACTGACCCTCAAAAACCACTCGCCACCAAAGAGGGTATCTATGAGATAGGCGGCCCCAACGAAAATTCACCCGTACTGATAACCTCCAATTTCTCTTTGACCTACTTTATTGTCTCCGGAGAAATAGAGAACAGCAAGGTACCTGCTTATTTACTGGTAAAAGACACTGAGGGCTTATCGGTGATGACCGCCTGGGCTGCGGGGAAATTCGTCGCCGATGTAATCTCTCCCTTTGTTAAGAAATGCGGTATTGCGGATAAGACAAAGCATCACAAATTGATTATTCCGGGATATGCTGCTTCCGAGAGCGGAGGGTTGGAGGAAGAATTACCCGGCTGGAAAATCGAGGTCGGTCCCAGGGAAGCCGCCCATATTCCGGCTTATCTTAAGAACTGGAAACCAGAATAAGGAGCAGGCAGATGATACTTGTAGGCGAAAATTTGAATATAATGTCCATGACTCTGGGCCCGGCTCTCAAAGAGAGGCGACCCGGGCCCGTCCAGGAAATGGCTAAAGCCGAAGATGCGGTAGATGTAGACTATCTGGACCTCAATATCGGTCCGGCCCGAAAAGGCGGGGATGAATTCATGGCCTGGGTAGTCAAAACCGTCCAGGAGGTAACCAAAAAGCCGCTTTCTCTGGATACGACCAACCTGTTAGCTGTGGAGGCCGGCCTTAAGGTTTGTCAGAACAAAGCCCTGATAAACTCCATCTCTCTGCAACCGGACAGACTGGAAAAGGGATTGCCCCTTGTAAATAAATATAATGCGGATATGATAGGCCTTCTGTGGGGTGTCGAGGGAATGCCGCGAGATGCTAATGAGAGGTGTATGCTGGCGGTAGACCTGGTATACAAGGCCAATCAACAGGGAATACCGAACGAAAGAATCTGGATAGACCCTATTGCAACACCGGTCAGCGGTGAGATAAATCAGCTCAAAGCCACCTATGAATTTATGCAAATGCTGCCTGAAATTGCTCCCGGCTGCAAAACTATCGTGGGGCTATCCAATGTTTCAAACGGTACTCCCCTGGAGTTGAGACCGCATCTGAACCGTACTTTTCTTATCATGCTCATGAAATACGGCCTTCATGCTGCCATTGTCGATGCTTTTGACGCCGAGCTAATCGACATTGCCAGAGGCCGTAAACCCAATATCGTCGATCTGGTGTCCAAAATGATGGATGGGGATAAACCTGATATTGCTTCCCTAACCCCTGAAGAGGCCAGACACGCCAAAACGGTACGGGTCTTAACCGGCGAGTCTCTCTATTCCAATTCATGGCTTGATATATAAAGAGGACTAAATCAAAGTTTAAAAGATTGCCCCGGACTTGATACGGGGTCAAAGATGCAAATACAAGGGCAAACCTGTCAGGAGACAAGGAGATATACACAATTCCGTGATTGCGAGCTACAGGACTCAATACTGCCTTTGATTTTTAATTTGTGTTTTTGAGATTTGACTTTTGAATTACTTCCTTGTGATCAATATACTGGATGGAAATTAATGAGCAATAATATTGAACATCTCTCCATATCCCTGCCTGAACAAAACAATTATGAAGTTGCTTATGGTTTAGCTTTCAAATTAGCCGGAGAAAAATTATCCAATCTGGATAACCTGGAGGAACAATGCCGGAAAAGCGACTCCATCTGCCAGATTGCCGATACGTCGCAGACAATTATACTTGATTATTTAAACCGCGCTTATCAAATCGCGCTCCCCGAAATTAACATTACATTGAAAGATAGCAGCGAAAAGGTCGAACTGCGAGATAAGATATTGATACTCCATTATTTGACGCGGGCAAAAGGCTCTCCTCTTTCTCATAAAATGATAGCCTACCAGGAACTGCAGGAAGGAGCTACATATTATCCCACTTTTATTAAGAGAGCAGTTAAGCCTCTGATAGATTATTTCGGGCCGGCTCCTGACCGGTTACCGGAAGTCGCTGCCAGGTTCGGGGGATATAAGGTAAACTATGGCGATGTAGCTGTCACCATCCCTGCCTTCAGCCGGGTCCCCATAACACTGGTTATCTGGCGCGGCGACGATGAATTTCCGCCCAATGCCAATATTTTATTTGACAGTACGATTCTGGACTACCTGCCATCTGAAGATATCAATGTCTTATGTCAGACTATTGCCTGGTATCTGGTAAAATCGCTGCCGTCACGATAAGGGAATGCATTATTTAAGGTAAGAGGTAGAAGATGAAAAAGGTGTTTGGAGAAAAGCCGGGTTCATAATGCTCTTTCTTTCTGATTCAGCTTGCTTCAAATTATTATCCATGTTAACATATTATGTTAACTGCTTTAATAGAATAAAACCCTGACAATCGGAGGTTATAATCTTGTTAGAAGTGAATACGAAAGATAAAGTGCACAGCATATTTTCACGGTTTAAGGGTACAAAGGATGAGTTGATACCCGTTATGGAGGCCGTTCAGGACGAGTTCGGCTACCTGTCCAAAGAAGTGATGACCGAAATCTCCAGGTTTCTTAAAGTGCCTGAAAGTAATATTTACGGGGTAGCCACTTTCTATGCACTTTTCAGGCTTACACCACGAGGTAAAAAGATGGTCAGTGTCTGCCGTGGTACAGCCTGCCATATCAGGGGCGGGGCACACATACTGCAGGAGGTAGAAAAAAACCTGGGAATCAAACCGGGTGAAACTACTCCAGATATGGAATACAGCCTTGAGACCATATCCTGTTTCGGTTCCTGTGCTCTATCTCCGGTTGTGGTTATCGATAAAACTGTCTATGGCCGTATGACTCCTGCTAAAGTAGAACAGACCTTGAATGGCTACAAGAAACAGTAAAGAAGGATTATCATGGTATTTGAGGAAATAAGAAATAAGGCAATAGCTGAGTGGCAGGCTCTTGAACAGAGTAAGAAACCCCGCATTCTGATAGGTGCCGCTACCTGCGGTCGAGCTTCAGGAGCATTTAGCGTGGAGAACGCTATCAAGGTTAAACTGAATGAGCATAATTTGGAAGCTATTATTATTGAGGTTGGTTGTATTGGAACCTGCTATATCGAGCCTATCATAAACATCATTAAGCCGGGGCAGCCTCATATATATTATGGCAACCTTACACCGGAGGTTGCTGCGCAGATCGTTGAAGATTACCTTGTGAATGATAATCCTCGACCCGATTTAGCATTAGGCACTGTGGGTGAAAATAATATTGAAGGTATCCCCAAGCTTTTTGATCTGCCCATGCTCAAACCACAGGTTCGTATAGTCCTGCGTAACTGCGGGGTTATTGACCCGGAGAATATCAACCATTACATTGCCAACAACGGTTACAGCGGTCTGGTCAGAGCCTTCAGTATGTCTCCGGAAGCCGTAATTGAAGAGGTAAAAAAGGCTGGTCTGCGTGGACGGGGCGGCGCGGGGTTCCCTGCCGGATTGAAATGGGAGTTTTGCCGTAAATCACCCGGTAAAGAAAAATATATAATTTGTAATGCCGATGAAGGTGACCCGGGGGCATTTATGAACCGTTCGCTTTTAGAGGGCGACCCCCATTCCGTGCTGGAAGGGATATTAATCGGGGCTTATGCTATCGGAGCCACCAGGGGCTACATCTACTGCCGCGCTGAGAAACCTCTGGCTACCGAGCGATTGAAACTGGCATTAAGACAATTGGCAGAACACGGCCTCATGGGGAATAATATCCTGGATTCCGGCTTTAACTTCGAAATTGAGCTGCGTGAAGGCGCCGGGGCGTTTGTTTGCGGAGAAGAGACAGCTCTTATAGCTTCAATCGAAGGAAAAAGAGGTATGCCTAACCCCAGACCCCCCTTTCCTTCTCAGTCTGGTTTATGGGGAAAACCCACCAACATTAACAACGTAGAAACCTGGGCTAATGTGGCGGCAATTCTTCAAAAAGGCAGCGATTGGTACTCCGGGTTCGGCTCAAAAAAAAGCAAAGGGACCAAGACTTTCGCTCTGGCTGGGAAAATTAACCGGACAGGACTGATAGAGGTTCCATTTGGCATCCCACTGAGAAAAATAATTTACGATATTGGAGGAGGCGTTTTAGAAGGCAAACGCTTTAAAGCCGTCCAGACAGGAGGCCCATCGGGTGGCTGTATACCGGAAAACCACCTTGATCAACCGGTGGACTATGAGTCACTGGCGAAACTGGGCTCAATTGTCGGCTCAGGCGGCATGATAGTGATGGATGAGGATACCTGCATGGTAGATGTCGCCCGGTTTTTCATGTCCTTCATCCAGTCCGAATCCTGCGGAAAATGCGTTCCCTGTCGCATGGGAACGAAACAAATGCTGGACATCTTGCAGCGCATCACCAGCGGAAAAGGCTCACCTGAAGATATCGAGCTGCTGCTTAGCCTGGCAGAAGGTATCAAAGCCGGTTCATTGTGCGGACTTGGCCAGACTTCTCCAAATCCAGTCATTACTACTCTGAGATATTTCCGTGATGAATATAATGCTCACGTTAAAGAGCATAAATGTCCAGCCTGCGCCTGTACAGATTTAATATCATTTTATATCCTGCCCGAGAAATGCCAGGGCTGTGGTATATGTGCCAGGAACTGCCCATCAGAAGCGATTAAGGGCGGCAAACGGTTGATACATATTATCGACCAGGGAAAGTGTGTTAAATGCGGTACCTGTCTGGATGTTTGCCCCACCCGCTTTAGTGCAGTGAAGAAGGTGTCAGGGGAAAAGATTGATGTACCTGACCAGCCGGTGCCTGTGATCGCTCCCCTGCCTGGAACCGAGGAATCTTGAAGATAATGGAGCTGATATTACAACATGGATAAAATTAACCTTACCATAAACGGCCAGAAGATAACTGCCAGACCCGGGATGACAGTACTGGAGGCCGCTCTGGCAGCCGGCATCTATATCCCTACTCTCTGTTATTATCCTGACCTAAAACCTTACGGCGGCTGCCGTATCTGCGTCGTAGAAATTGAAGGAATGCGCGGGCTGACCACCTCCTGTACTACCCCCGCTGCAGAGGACATGATAGTTCACACTGAAACCGAAGCGGTGAACAAAGCCAGGAAGACTGTAGTTGAGCTTCTGATTGCCGATCATCCATCCGACTGCCTGACCTGTACCTCCAACCAGCAATGCGAACTGCAGAAAGTCGCCGCCTACCTGGGCATGGACCGGGTGCGCCTGCCGAAAAAAGCCCCGGTTTACGCCGTGGATGACAGCAACCCGTTCTTTAATCTTGACCGCAACAAATGTATTCTCTGTGCCCGGTGCACCCGCGCCTGTAATGAGATAACCTGCGTCGGTGCCATCGACATGGCTAATCGCGGCTATACCATGAAGGTATCCACCTTTGGGGATACCCTACTTTTTGATTCCATATGCCAGTCATGCGGTGAATGTGTAGCCCGCTGTCCGGTAGGCGCCCTGGCTCCCAAACATTCAATCCCACCAACTACAGAGGTGGAAACTACCTGCCCCTATTGCGGAGTTGGCTGCAGCATGGTGCTGGGAGTCCGGGGAGAGCAGATTGTCTCTGTACGCGGGAATACTGAAGGCGCAGCCAATAAGGGAAACCTGTGTGTCAAAGGCCGCTTTGGCATTCCTGAATTTGTTCATAGTCCCGAGCGTCTAACCTCTCCGATGATTAGAAAGAAAGGACATTTAGAAAAAGCGAGCTGGGATGAAGCTCTGGAGTTAATAGCCAGCAAGCTGTCTACTTACAAGCCGGAAGAGGTTGCCGTTATTTCTTCTTCCCGAACATCAAACGAGGATAATTATGTGGCACAAAAATTTGCCAGGGGGGTATTGGGCACAAACAACATTGATAACTGTGCCCGGGTTTGACATGCCCCTACGGTGGCCGGTCTGGCTACCACTTTCGGCAGCGGAGCCCAAACCAATTATATCAACGATTTTATGAATGCTTCCTGCATTATGGCAGTGGGTACTAATACCACGTCTGCACATCCGATCATCGGTTTTAAAGTCAAACAAGCCGTTAATAATGGTTCTAAGCTAATAGTAATCAATCCTCGAGAAATAAGACTTTGCCAGCATGCCGATCTCTGGTTAAGGTTACGTCCTGGCACCGATGTCGCTTTAATTATGGGTATGATACGCATCATTGTGGAAGAAGGATTGCAGGACCAGGCTTTCATTTCTGAGAGATGCGAAAATTTTGATGCATTGAAAGAATCACTTAAAGAATTTCCGCTCGATAAAGTGGAAGAGATTACCGGAGTACCTCAGGACCAGATAGTCAGGGCTGCACGAATATACGCCAGCAGCAAACCCGCTGCTATTCTATATACCCTGGGTATTACTGAACATACACATGGTACGGACGGAGTTATGTCACTGTCCAACCTGGCAATGGTTACTGGAAATATTGGTAAACCGGGCAGTGGGGTTAATCCGCTTCGAGGCCAGAATAACGTTCAGGGCGCCTGCGATATGGGCGCCTTGCCCGGTACCTTCCCCGGTTATCAGGCAGTCGATAATCCTGAAGTTAAGGAGAAATTTGAAGCTGCCTGGGGTATCTCATTGAACACCAGGCCGGGCATGATGCTAACTGAAATGTACCAGGCAGCCTATCATAAACAGTTGAAAGCCATTTACCTGATTGGCGAAGACCCGGTTCTCAGCGAACCGGATATGAACCATACTATCCAGTCGCTGCGAAATCTGGAATTCCTGGTAGTCCAGGATATATTTCTGACAGAGACTGCCAAACTGGCTCACATTGTCTTACCAGCGGCTGGATTCGGTGCCGATGATGGGACATTTACCAATACTGAGCGGCGTGTTCAGCGCGTGAGAAAAGCTGTGCCGCCTCCCGGCGAGGCTAAACCGGACTGGGAGATCGTCTGCCTTCTCGCTCAGAGAATGGGCTGTAATGGTTTCGATTACACCCATCCCTCTCAGATCTGGGATGAAATAGCCTGTCTCACGCCCAGCATGGCAGGAATCACTTATGATCGCCTGGAGCAAGGGGGACTGCAATGGCCTTGCCCTACTCCCCAACATCCCGGAACACCAATCCTGCATACCAGGATATTCACCCGTGGAAAGGGGAAGTTAATGCCATTAAGCTACCGTCCAGCGGCGGAATTACCTGACAGCGAATATCCCTTGATTCTGATTACAGGACGTGCTCTATACCATTACCATACCCGGACTATGACAGGGAAGGTGAAGGGATTAAACCAATTACTGGGAGAAGAATGGGTTGAAATTAACCCGGAAGACGCATCCAAACTGGGAATTGCGGACAAAGATACAGTCACGGTGTATTCCAGACGCGGCAAAGTTACTGCCAGGGCTAAAGTTACCACTGATTCGCCGACTGGTTCTGTCTATATGAACTTCCATTTCCCGGAGAGCCCGACCAATGCTTTAACTAATACTGCCTGTGATCCTGTCTCCAAAACGCCGGAGCTTAAATTTTGCGCAGTTAGAGTGGAGAAAAGCAGGTAACGGACTGAGCGTCACCGCTAATTTTTGGTTTGAATTAAACCGATTTCTAGCCGAATTTATGGCTGATGCCATAGCCGCCTTTAGGGAACCGCCATTCAATATTAAGGTAAGGACACCCTATACGGCAGGAACCGCATTCCAGGCAGCCTTCATGATTGACCGCGATACGGTCGCCTTCCTGCCGGTAGACATATGCCGGACAAAAATACAGGCAAGGCTGCTCTTTACACTTATTCTTGCAGACTTCTCCGTCAATTATTTTAAGATGACTTTCCTCATCCACCTTAAACCGGTCGAGAAATAATTTATCTTCAACTTTTACCGTCATTTAACTGACCTCCAACCACGCCAGAGGATTCTCCCCAGTTGAACCAGACCTATCTTCTGTTTGATTTCTCCCATTATGGTCTTTTGCTTCTGTTTTTTACTTATTCCGTTAACTGTAAGCATTTCTCGGGCGGTAAACCGGGCTACCTGAGGCAATTCATTGAAAAGCTGATGGGTGCTGTACAGGAAGTCGGGGAAATTCCGGTATTTCTTCATGTCCTTCATGATAAAAGATTCATTCAGCCTGCGGGCATAGACTGACAGGCTTTGCCGGGAAAAATCATTCCGCTTGCTGGCTTCAATGATGGCCTCGGCTGCCATTTTCCCGGACGCCATGGCCAAATTGCTGCCCTCGCGGTGCAGTGCATTAAACAACATGGCGGAATCCCCGGCAATCAGGTAGCCGTCACCAGCTAATTGGGGGATAGTATAATAGCCACCCTCCGCCAGCCAGTGGGCGGTATATTCAATAGGTTTTCCACCGGCAATCAGCGGGGCTACCATCGGATGCTCTTTATAAGCATCAATCAATTCGTAGGGCTTAATTTTGGTTTTGGCAAAATCGGCCAGGTTGGCTCCCACTGAAATTGAAATAGAACCTTTATTGGTATAGACAATTGCCACCCCGTCCATACCGCCGGTCATCTCTCCCATCACCTCTGTGGTCACTCCGTCATTTCCGGTGACACCAAAACGCTGTTCGATAATTTCGGGCGCTACTTCAATAGTCTCTTTAACTGCCAGGGCAACATGCTCCGGCTTCAATTCCGCCCGAAACCCGGCCTTTGCAGCGAGGGGGGAGTTGACACCATCCGCCAGAAGGACCACCTTGGCCTGTACTTCACCGTCAGCCCGATTGGTAACCACACCGCTTACCTTACCATTGCTGTCCTTAAGAAGGTCGAGAACCACAGTACCCGGCACAATCAGAGCACCCTTTTTCCTGGCTTGCTCGGCAAACCAGCGATCAAATCTGGCACGGCCTACGGTAAAGACATTATATTTTCTTTCTTTGGTGAAAATACTGTCCCGGTAACCGATGCTGTATCCTGCATCTTTAGATAAATACCATATCCGGGACTCGATGATGTTACGCTCAACAGGACAACCCCGCTCAATGTAGTCCGGCAATACTTCGGCCAGGTTATGGCCGTAAAGCACACCGCCGGACATATTCTTGGAGCCCGGGTATTCGCCGCGTTCAAAGACAATGGTTTTAATCCCGGCATCCGCCAGTATGCAGGCTGCTGAGGTACCAGCAGGACCTGCTCCGACTATAGCAACGTCAAAGGATTCCTTCATTATTTTGCCCCTTTTGCTAAAAGAACAGGCATTCTGGTTTTTATGCCTTTGATAAGTTCCGGTACAATTTTCAAATAATCCCCGATAATAGAATAATCAGCAATTTGCACCATCGGCGCATTTCTATCTGCATTTATGGCGATTACCCTTTCGGAGCCCTGCATACCAACCACATGTTGAACAGCACCGGAAACTCCGATACCCACATAGAGCTTGGGAGCCACAGTTTTCCCGGTCTGACCCACCTGCCGCATATAAGGTAAAAGGCCGGCTTCCACCAGGGGTCTGGAACAGGCAATAGTGCCTCCTATTAAACCGGCAAATTCCTCCAGCATGGGAAATTGTTTGCTGTCACAGGCGCCTTTACCCAGTACAATGAGCACCTGAGAATGCGTGATATCGATCGCACCGGCAGTATCAGTTGAAATTGTCTCAATTATCCGGGGAACGACCTCAGCATGTCCGTCATATTTAACGGGAAGAATATCTCCCTGCCTTGCCGCATCTTTCTTCGGCATTCTCATGACCTTTGGGCGGACGGTACTCATCTGAGGCCGATGGTTACGGCATAAAATGGTAGCCATAATATTACCGCCAAAGGTAGGACGGGTCATCAATAGTAATTTTTCGTTCGGATCGATGTCCAGCCCCGTACAGTCAGCCGTTAAACCAGTCTGTAATTGGGTGGCAATAACACTGGAAAGGTCGCGCCCTAAGGGAGTCGCACCGATAAGGAAAATTTCCGGTTTTACCAAGTTGCAAAGCTGTGTCAAAGCCGCTCCGTATATCCTGGAAACGTAGACCTGGAACAACGGATTTTCCATGGTGTAAACCCTGTCACAACCATAAGCGATAGCTTCTCGGGCAATATCGTTTACCTCAGTCCCCAGCAAGAAGCCGTATACCTGAGTATTTAACTTCCCGGCCAGATCCCTGGCCTTACCCATCAATTCCCAGGAAACTTCCGCTGCAACGCCGTTGCGCACCTCTATAAATACGGCCACGCCGCGATACCCCGATAAAGCTGATTCTGTTTCCGCACCGGCAACAGCCGGAGACGCAGCTTTCTTTACCGGCTTTTCAAATAAAATTGCTTCAGACGGACAGACCTGAACACATTTTCCGCAGCCGACACATTTCTCCGGATTTATTACGGCAACACCGTCTACAATATCAATAGCTTCAACTTTGCACTCAGCCAGGCAAAGCTGACATCCGGCACATCTCTTCGCAATAACTTCAGCGATTTCTCTTCCTTTACTGTTCTTAGGCATCTTCACCCTTACCGCCAGAAACCAGGATTTCTGATAACATCGCAGATTCTTTCTGGAATAAATTATCCAGAAAACCGTCTATGGCTTTATCCATCCCTTCTGAACTATCGAAAACCGGCCCGCCTTGACGCGGGGGCGGAGCAAATATAGTTCTTACCGAGGTGGGAGAACCCTTTAACCCCAGCAAATCCGGTGAACATCCGAGGTCCTTGGCGCCCCAAACTTTTACTTCCTGCCTGATAGACTGAACTACACTGGGCAGCGAAGCATAGCGCGGACAAGCCAACTCCAGTTCAACAGTAAGAAGTACCGGAAGCCTGGCCTCAACTATTTCACTTCCCCCTTCGACTTCCCGCCTTACTGTAATAATGTTTTTCTCGGTATCGATTCCAATGATTTCGGATACATAGGTCAGCTGAGTGAATCCCAGACGGGTAGCGATTCCAGGGCCTACCTGCGCTGTATCACCGTCAATAGCCTGCTTACCGCAAAGAACTACCTGAACCGGCTCGATGGAGTTCAATTTCTGGATAGCACAAGCCAGCGTATAGCTGGTAGCAAGAGTGTCTGCCCCGGCTAAAGCCCTATCGGACAACAATATCGCCTCTTTAGCACCCAAAGCCAGACAATCACGTAGCTGCGCTTCAGCCTGGGGAATACCCATGGTAATAACAGTTACCCGGCCGCCATACTTTTCTGTCAGACGTACAGCAGCTTCAGTAGCTACCAGATCGTAGGGGTTACAAATAGACTCCACACCAGCCCGAACCAGGGTGTTGGTAACAGGGTCGATTTTTACCTGAGTTGTGTCCGGAACCTGCTTTATACAGCAAACTATGTGCATATATCTTTCACCTTTGCCATTATATGATAGTTTACGCTTTAGCGCAATGATTAGTCCTTTGAGGTTTGCATATGAGCATCCCGAATCTCAGGAATTCCTGAGATTCGGGATGCTTAATAATTGACTATGAGGTTTGATTACCTATACTTCGCGGAACTCACCTTCAACCGTACCCTGCTTGCCCTGGTCTCCGGAAGGCGGTTCTTCGCCGGGAGGCGGTGGAGGCGGCGACTGCTGTTGCTGCTGATAAACAGCCTGCCCTATTTTCTGCAAAGAATTATTCAAGTCCTGAGTAGCACTCTTCATATTCTGCAAATCATTAGCCTGAATTGCAGAACGTAGAGCGGCTATCTTGCCTTCAACCTCGGTATTCAGTTCCGCCGGGATTTTATCTTTGTTATCCCTGAGCATCTTTTCTGCAGAATAGACCAGGGTATCAGCCGTATTCCGGGTTTCAGCCTCCTCCCGTTTGCGCGCATCTTCTGCGGCATGAGCCTGAGCTTCCTGCTGCATTTTCTCAATTTCTTCTTTTTGCAGACCACTGGAAGACTGGATAGTTATCTTCTGTTCCCGTCCGGTACCCTTATCGTGGGCTTTAACATTCAAAATGCCGTTAGCATCAATATCAAAAGTAACCTCAATCTGGGGCAGACCTCTGGGAGCGGGTAAAATGCCGTCCAGCATGAATCTGCCGAGCGTACGGTTATCAGTTGCCATCGGTCTTTCACCCTGTAAAACGTGAATCTCAACACTGGGCTGATTGTCTGCTGCCGTACTGAATATCTGGCTCTTGGATGTAGGAATGGTGGTATTGCGCGGGATTAACGGAGTAGCTACACCACCCAAAGTCTCGATACCCAGGGTAAGTGGCGTTACATCCAGGAGCAGCACGTCTTTAACCTCTCCTTTAAGTACGCCACCCTGAATGGCCGCCCCAATAGAGACAACCTCTTCAGGATTGACGCCGCGGTTCGGTTCTTTGCCAAAGAACTGTTTCACTTTCTGTTGTATCAGCGGCATACGCGTCTGGGAACCCACCAGAATAACTTCCTGTACCTGGGCCGCAGTAATTCCGGCATCGTCCAGAGCCTGTTTGCAGGGAACCAAGGTCTTATCTGCCAGGTCCATAATTAACTGTTCCAGTTTTGCCCTGGTCAGGGCAAAACTCAGGTGCTTGGGGCCGCTGGCATCAGCCGTAATGAACGGCAGGTTAATATCCGTCTGCTGCACGCTGGATAACTCAATTTTGGCCTTTTCAGCAGCTTCCTTAAGTCTCTGTAAAGCCATTCTATCCTGACGCAGGTCGATACCCTGATCGCGCTTAAATTCATCGCAGAGCCAGTCTATAATCCTCTGGTCGAAGTCCTCACCGCCCAAATGTGTATCTCCAGAAGTTGATTTGACCTGAAAGGTTCCTTCGCCCAATTCTAGAACCGAGACATCAAAGGTACCGCCGCCGAGGTCATAAACCACCACGGTCTCCTCTTTTTTCTTATCCAAACCGTAAGCCAGGGCTGCGGCCGTCGGCTCATTAATAATCCTCAGCACATTCAATCCAGCGATGGTGCCGGCATCCTTGGTAGCCTGTCTCTGACTGTCATTAAAGTATGCCGGGACTGTGACTACAGCCTCTGTAACCTTCTCACCCAGATAAGTCTCAGCATCAGTCTTGAGCTTCTGTAAAATCATAGCCGAGATCTCCGGAGGAGAATACTCTTTATCACCCATAACCACACGAACTTCATTATCCGGTCCGCGGGTTACCTTATAAGTCTTTCGCTTGGCATCTTCTTCAATAGGTAATTCACGGCCTGCCGGCTCCCCCCATTTACGTCCCATAAAACGTTTAATGGCATAAATAGTATTATCCGGGTTGACAATCGCCTGACGCTTGGCAAGCATGCCCACCAGCCTCTCACCGGCCTTATTTACTGCTACAACTGATGGAAGTGCCCGCGTACCATCCGAAGTGGTAATCACTACCGGCTCACCGGCTTGCATTACAGATACCACACTAGATCGGAAGAGCGTCGTGTAGGGAAAGAGTGTAGGATAGGGTGTAG
>CAZIQW010000013.1:0-926 GCA_964541585.1 uncultured Dehalococcoidales bacterium
CAATCCGTCATTGCGAGGCGCCTTTTCTCCTCCGCGGCAATCTGGAGACTTGGGATAATTAAAGTTGTTCATATAAATCGCTCCAGCCTGGATTCATCCGGTTAATCAGATTCACCTTATCCCGTCTGGATCCTCCTTTTATTTGCTTTTCGCGAGATATGGCGCTGAGCGCATCTGCTGCCTCCTCATAATAGACCAGCATGTTAATATTATATTTACTGGTGAATCCGGGCACCATTTTCTCTTTATGTTGAAATACCCTCGCCTGCAGGTTACTGGTTACCCCGGCATAAAGCGAAGTATGTTTTGGGTTGGTCATAATATACACGAAAAATCGCTTTTCCATTGTCTTTAGATTGCTTCGGAGCAGTTGAGGAGCCTCGCAATGACGGTGAGAATATAGATACGTGTTTGCCCTGGCCGGTCCCCCCTTTCTCCTTTTTAATTTTAGAATTTTGGTAATTCGAATTTTTCTTATTTCTTATTTTTAATTTGTGATTTCCTCCCCTACCTTATATAATTGTCCACCTGTTCGATAATGCGGCTGCGCAGGTTTTCCAGGGTATAGACATAGGGATCAATGCTCGCAATCCTGTCGGCCAGTTCCTTTTCTCCCAGGCTGTCTTCCATCCAGATGGAAAAATCGTTGGTGCCCTTTTGTAACCTCAACCGGGCCTCATAGATGTGAAAATAGATGGAATCGATAGTCACCTTCCGCATTATTTCGACGAAGTCCCCCAGATTGTGGGCTACGTAAGATGTCGGCAAAATAAAGCTGATGGAACGGATGAAGTGGAACTCCTCGCCTTCGGGGGCTCTCCGGCCTTCCGGATTGTTCCTCAGGTAGTCCTGTATCGTATCTATCAGGCGCTGTTTTACGGTGCTGATGTTGGGAAAACCGAAAGTATCGATGCTGGCCAGCTGTT
>CAZIQW010000013.1:936-15275 GCA_964541585.1 uncultured Dehalococcoidales bacterium
CTCAAAATATCATTGCCGAGGGCGGTGTTGACCCAGATGGCGAAATCGTTGGCGGGTTCCGGAGCCAGGTACAGATGTTCCTCCAGGAAGCGGTGCACGTGGTAATAGACCACCGAGTCCGGGGCTTCCTTTAAGAGGGATACCAACTCGGGAAGGTTGCCGGCTTTGAGGCCGGTAAGCTCTCTGAGATGGAGGCGGGAATAGAAATGGAAGGGGGCGGTCGCTTTTTTCAGAGGACGGCCGTAGTTAATCACGGTAACCCGGGCCAGCTTGCTGTTGGGAACGATGACCTGGTTCCCCTGGAGGGTTTCTATCTGGGTGTTCTGCCAGTTTATGGATGTGACCTGTCCTGACTCGCCGCTTTCCAGTTTTATGAAGTCGCCTGTCCTTATCTGCCGGCTGGAAGACAGCTGCATACCGGTTATATAGCTGGCAATGGTATCCCTCAGCACCAGCCCGCCGACCAGGATGATAACCGCGATGACTATGGCTACCGGGTTGACCGGCAGTCCCCAGATGCCCAGGATGACCAGCACTGCCAGGACGGCTATGGTAATCCGGGTTGCGTTGACGGCGATGGTGGTGGGGCGTTTCAGCGCTTTGACTCCGGAGGCGTACAGAACAATCAGCTTTTCCCCGATAATCACTATCGCCCAGGCCAGGGAAATAACGAACAGGGTGCCGATGATGCGGGCAGCCAGACTCCGGCTTTCGGGGGACAGAACGGATATCTGGACGGCGATAAAAAGGCCCAGGAGAATGAACCAGTACAGTATCGGCCGGCGCAGGGTTTCCGCCACCACTTTGCTGCCTCTCCAGCGGGACCAGCTTTTCCATTTACTGAAAGAACGGTAAGCAATGATTCTTACCCAGATTCCCACGACATAGGTGGCAAGGAAAGCCAGCAGGGGTATTACAACCTGAAGCCAGTTTTCTATCAGCCAGTCAAGCCATTGAGTCATCAGCACTTAATCCCTCAGAGTACATTGTACAACAACTGAAAAAGGTTATCTATGAAATTTTTCCGGTTTTCTCAAGCGCCTGCTGGTAGATAGTTTCATATTTGCGGGCGGAGGGCTGCCAGGAAAAGTCCAGCCGGCTTACTCTCCGGACTGCCTGTGTCCAGGCCTCCTTGTTCTTGAAAGCCCCGGTGGCTTCTCTAACGGCGTTGACCAGTGCCCCGGTGGAATAGTCATGGAATACAAACCCGCTGCCCGAGGCAAGGTCGGGACTCAGCGGGGGTACGGTATCCACCAGTCCCCCGGTATGACGGACGACGGGCAAGGCCCCGTAGCGCATGGCAATCATCTGGCTCAGCCCGCAGGGTTCGAAACGGGAAGGCACCAGGAACATATCGCAGCCGCCGTAAATCAGGTGCGCCAGGGGTTCCTCAAAGGCAATAAACGCCGAGACGTTTTGCGGGAAAGCGGCGGCAACATTCCGGAGCATGGTTTCATAGTGTTCCTGTCCATTCCCCAGGATGACAAACTGCGCCCCTGTTTCCCGGATTACCGGTTCTATCCCCGGCACCGCGATATCGATTCCCTTTTGCTCGTCCAGGCGCTGGACCATCCCGATTAAGGGTCTGTCTCCGTTCACCGGCAGCCCCGCCACTCTTTGCAGGGCGGCCTTGTTGAGGGCTCGTTTTTTCAGGCTGTCGGGACTGAAGTTCACCGGCAGATAATCATCGGCTTCAGGATTCCAGTATGTGTAATCGATACCGTTGAGTATGCCGCTCAGGGAGTCCTGCCGGTAGCGCAGCAGGGCATCCAGTCCCTCCCCGTACTCCGGGGTGACGATTTCCCGGGCGTAGGTCTCACTGACCGTGGTGACTAAGTCCGCCCAGAGGATGGCCTGGCTCATAAAGCTCATGGGGGGTTGGGGGGCGTCCGGCGGGTAATAGTCCCAGTCTTTTTTCAAATCATGGCGGCGCATGTACCTGTCGTCGAAAAATCCCTGGTAGGCCAGGTTATGGATGGTAAACAGGGAGGCGTAGGGGTAGCCGGCCTTCTTTTGCCACATCACCACCAGGGAAGTCAGCCAGTCATGGCAGTGCAGGATATCCGGCTGCCAGTCCAGGTGGGGGAGTATTTCAAAAACCGCCCGGGAAAAGAAAAAAAAGCGGTCCAGGTCGAAGGGACCGTAGATTTCCCGGGTGCCGAAATGTTCCGGGTTATCCAGCAAATAGAATTTTACTCCGTCAGCCTCGGTCAGGTTCAGGTTCACCGTCTGCTGGTTCCCCGTGAGGTGAAACTGGAAGCCGGTTTTCACCGGCGTCGGCGGAAAGCGGACGGTATCGATACTGCCGTATTGAGGAATCAGGACGCGTACGTCGTGTCCCAGCGCGTTCAGGGCTTTGGGCAGGGAACCGGCTACATCGGACAGTCCGCCCACCTTCACCAGCGGCGTGGCTTCCGAGGAGATAAAAAGAATTTTCATGTTTCAGGCTCCGTTGATCTAGTTTTTAGTGTTCAGTTATCAGTGTTCAGTTATCAGCTACCTGCCGGTCCCGGCAAGGAGGCGGTGCTTTTTTCACCCTCACCCCGGCCTTTTTTTGTCATTCCGGCCACCGAGCCGGAATCCAGTCCGCTGCAAGCGGCTAGTACACCATCAATATTGAAATGGGGTGTAGTTCCCTCTCTTCCACTTTCCTCTCCCCTTGTGAGATAGGAATCAGAAGGTGATGGGTACTCATCATATCAACCTTGACGCTCCAATAATCCAGTACGGAAAATCCTCCCTCGATTACTGAATCCGGGGAGGATTTATTTTTCTCGGACCTTTACTTGTTGAGAACCGGTATTTCTTCTCCTATACCTTCTGGCAATGGCTGCAGTAGTAAATACTGCCGCCCATATAGGCTTCTTTGTTTATTCCGTTCCCGCAAACAGAGCAGGGCTTACCGGCAGTGTTTTTGCTCAGCTTGGTTATATATCCGCCGGGTTGCCCGAACAGGTCTCTATCCGTATCCCGGCCACCCAGTTCCACCATTGCGGAAAGGGTGGTTGTTACCGCCCTGAACAGAGTCTCCCTCTCAGCATCCGAGAGTGTGCTGATTTTTTTCCTGGGATGCATCCCGGCGTTGAAAAGAATATCCTGCAATACCCCGTTGCCCAGCCCGGGAATTCTTTGTTCGGTCGCCAAAAAGGCTTTCAGGCTTAATTTCTGTGTTTCCGGGTCTGATATCAACCGTCCGAAGTAAGCTCTATCGAATCCTGGAGATAATGGCGCAGGCTTCTCGACAGCAGCCTTATAATACTGGTTATCATAGGTCCCTTTAAAACAGATGATGCCTCCGTACATCTGGACTGAAGCGCTCAGTACGGTGGAGTCGGCAAATTCAATCAAAAGCTGGTGCTTGGGAGGACGCGTCTCTTTCTCGCCGTGAAACCGCAGGTTTACTCCGTCACTGAATAATAAAACGGCATCTCCCGCTCGCACCTCTACCATACCTCCCCGGCCTTCCGCCCCCTCGACGGATTTACCTACCAGCAACCCCGGGTAATCCTGAGGATCGCCGTTGTACCATGCCAGTTTGTGGGGAGACTGGTTGGCTGTCACGGCGGCTATCCGCTTACCTTTTAAAGTCCGGTTTATCTGTCCTGCTGTCACTTTGGCTTCCGGAAATTCCAGCATCTCTATTCTCCTCACTTCTTTCCCCGTATAGTCCCCTCTTCCTGATATACTCCGCTACAGCCGGGGGTACCATATCATCTATCGGCAGGCCCTGTCGGACTCGCTCGCGTATTTCCGTAGCGCTGATATTAATCTGGGGCTTGTCCATCACTATGGCCCGGTCTGAAATACCCGGCAGCTTATCTTCGATAAGTGCGATATCCGGTCTGGAATAGCCGGGACGGGGGGCCGCCACTATCCGGCAGAGGCTCAGCAGGCGTTCCGGTTCCTGCCAGAGGTGCAGGGTCGTCAAACTATCCCAGCCCATGATGAAGAATATCTCGTCGTCCGTATCCATTTCTTTCTTCATCCGGTAGACTGTATCCACGGCATAGGATGGGCCGGGACGTTCTATCTCTATCAGGGATATCCGGTAATAGGCTTTTTCCTCCAGGGCCAGCTCCAGCATGCGGATACGGTCTGTTCCCGGTGAAATCCGGGAGACCTCTTTAAAATATGGGTGTCCCGCCGGAATAAAAACTACCTCGGACAGATGGAGCTGCCTGCGGGCTTCTTCTGCTACTGCCAGGTGTCCGAGATGTACGGGATCAAAAGTTCCGCCGAGAACGCCGATTCTCTTCGTCATCTTGCCATTCCCATTCCATACTACCGGTGATTATCGTGTCTCCATTCTTAACCCCCGATAATTTCAGCAATTTGTTAATGCCTAATTTTTCCAGCTCCCGGTTAAACTGCTCCACATCATCGGGCTTATCCAGATTAATCTTGTCCAGAAGACTCTCTACCGCAGGGTCGGCTAGGATATATGAATGCCCCTTCTTTCTGACCATCGCGCCTCTATCTACCGCCCTGGGGTGAAATACTTTGGTCGGAACCGTTGCTACCATTGCTTTCTCGCTGGCGTCAGCAGCCTGCAGCAACTTCCAGGTCTCCTCTTTCAGCTCCGTCAAACCGGTCCCCTCTACTGCTGAAATAAATACCGGAGTGATTCCGGCCTCCGCAAAAGCGGACTTCAGCTCCTTTACACGTGCTTGAACTTCCGGCAGGTCTACTTTATTTATCGCTACCACTTGCGGCCTTTTCGCCAGTGTGCTGTCAAACCTGGCCAGCTCGTTATTGACCTGTATCATGTCATCGAGTGGAGACGCGGAGCTCCCGTCCAGCAGATGTATCAGCACCCGGGTCCGCATGGCATGGCGGAGAAAGCTGATACCCAGTCCCCGGCCTGTATGCGCTCCTTCAATCAGTCCTGGTATTTCGGCCAGTACAAAACTGTCATTATTTACGGTTACCATTCCCAGTACCGGTTCCAGGGTCGTAAAAGGATAGTCCGCCACCTTGGGTTTCGCCCCTGACAGGACTGTCAGTATAGAGGACTTCCCGACATTCGGATATCCGATAATCCCGACGTCCGCTATCAGGCGCAGTTCCAGCACTATATTCTTCTCCTGGCCCGGAATCCCTGGCTGGGCTATCCGCGGAGCTTGATTTGTAGCGGTAGCATAGTGTGTATTACCGTAACCTCCATTTCCCCCCCTGGCTGCTACAGCCTCCTGGCCGTCTTCTTCCAGGTCCGCTATCAATCTTTGTTCACCCGATTCTTCCTTTTCATAAACGAGGGTGCCGGGCGGCACACTTAGCACCATGTCCTCGCCATTTGCTCCGTGTTTGTTTTTGGACATGCCTTCCTGTCCGTTTGCTGCTTTAAATCCTCTCTTGTGTTTATAGGCACGCAGAGTGCTGATGCTGACACTTGCCTTCACTATCACGTCTCCTCCACGTCCTCCGTCTCCCCCCGATGGACCCCCGAAGGGCACAAATTTCTCCCTCCGGAACGTCACCGCTCCTCTCCCTCCGTCACCCGCCTTCACTTTCAGCTCTACTCTGTCTAACATCCGGTTCAATACCTCAATCTTAATAGTCTGCTTTATGCATCAGCTATAAACACTACTCTCTTAAGTACTATATATCAAATACCTCTAATTATAACTTAATATTCATTATGAGTTAATAACAATAATAATAGCCGGAATTATAACTCTCTCTTTTATAAGTAATTTTGATGCTTGACAAAATAGGATCCACTTTTTTAGAAGGAGTTAACACCCATCTGGAACTGTCCGAAAAGATGTCCTGGTACTAAAGATTTATAATTTGTTTATAAAATGGATATAGAAAAGGAGTATCCTGTTTATATTTTATTGTGGAATTGACTTCACGGCAGAATATAGGGATTCTATAAAGATTGTCTGATAATTCGGTCTGTTTCAATAATCAGGCTGCCGGATTAGCTAAGATATAAATGAATTATAAATAATCTATAAGGGGACAGTCTGCCGGGGAAGGTGCTGATTGCAAGAAAGGTGTGTGGTTACCTCTGGGAGAGCCTTTGCTGGATATCCATTACCGTTTGCTTCAAATCTGGATTATTACAGATTTCCGCGGTTATTTTCTTGTGCGCCTGGCTGACGATGATGGGCTGCCGGCCGCCGAGCTCCCTGCCGATTTTGGAAAGAGAGTAGTCCAGCTGTTCCCGCATCATATACATGGCAAGCTGGCGGGCCAGCGTGGTCTGCTTGTCACGTTTACTGCCTTTGAGTTCCATGATATCCATATTGAAATAATTTGCCACAGTTTCCAGTAGCAGTGCCGGTGTCGGGGGCGTCCGGGGTTGCTTGGTGGCAATATCCTCTAAAGCTTCGCTTGCCAGCTCTGGAGTAACGATGGTACGGAGCAGTCTGGCATAAGCTACTACCCGGTTAAGCGAACCTTCCAGTTCACGGATGTTTTGTTTAATCCGCTCGGCAATAAATTCCAGGACGTCCGGAGCCAGCTCTACCCCTTCTTTTTGAGCTTTGGAATTCAGGATGGCCAGCCGGGTTTTGAAGTCTGGAGCCTGAATACCGGTCGATAGACCCCACCCCAGCCGGGAACGCAGACGGTCTGCTATCAAAGGGATGGAATGGGGCGGACAGTTGCTGGTCAGCGCAATCTGGCGGTCGGCGTCCCTCAGTTCATTAAATATATGGAAGAAACTTTCTTCGGTTTGTTCTTTACCGCTTATGAATTGGATATCGTCGATAAGAAGCATATCTGTATGGCGGTATTTATTGCGGAAGTCATCGGTCCGCCTTTCCCGAATTGCATTCACAAACTCGGTGGTGAATTGCTCGGCGCTGACATAAACAATATGTAGACCGCGGGACATCGCTGCATTGCCGATGGCATTCAACAGGTGTGTTTTCCCCAGGCCTACTCCGCCATAGATGTACAGCGGGTTATAACTGCTCTGACCGGGTTTTTCCGCGGCTCCTTGAGCCGCGGCGAAAGCCAGACGGTTGCATTTGCTCACGACAAACGTATCGAACGTGTATTTGGGATTCAACCGGGTCAGATTCGCCGACATGGGCACCGGGAGTGTCGGCATCGGACTGCTCCGTTCAGCGGTTTTCGCTTCAACATAATGGCCCCGGTTATCAATACTGAAAAGGACCCTTACCTCGCTTTGAGTGATGCCGATAAGCGTTTTGTCTATCAGTGAGCGTAGGTTTTTATCCAGATATTCGGCAACAAAGGTATTGGGTACGCCGACTATTAGCTGGTTGTCCTGATAACTTAAGCCTTTGGTTTTCTCAAGCCAGGTACGGTAGTTGGCTTTGCTGACCTGAAGCTGTAACTCGCCCAGGGCTGTATCCCATATCTCTTGTGCTGTCTTGGTTCTCAATGGTTTCCCTTCTCCTTCCAAACACTGGGAATCCCCAAAAGGGAAAAAAAAGGCCACGTTCCTACTCAAGCATAGTGTTCGAAAGGTAACTTTCCACTGGGTGGCGATGTCTAGAATAACCCTTTAGGGTCTCTGCTGGCAAGGTTTGCAGGGCTTAGTGCCAGCCGTTTTTAACCCCTGTCATCTCTTAATAAGTCCGTAAAACTTGATTATTTGACGTTATTCAAGGTTACTGGCTCAAAAAATATTGTTGAAGGGTTAGTTTAATGTTAGAATTTAGTATAAGGAGAAAAGAGTTGCGCATAGTCTTCATGGGTTCACCGGATTTCGCCATTCCTCCTTTGGAACTCCTTCTTCTCAACGGGCATGAGGTGGCTGCTGTCTATACCCGGACGGATAAACCGGCGGGGAGAGGGATGGTGCCGGTGGCTCCTCCTGTTAAAAGTGCTGCCCTGTCCTGGAATTTGCCGGTTGTCCAGGTGCCCGGTTTAAAAAATCCCGGGGCTGTTGAGCAGCTGGCCGGCTTTAAACCCGAAGCGATTGTGGTGGCGGCTTACGGCCGGATTTTGCCTCAGGAAGTCCTGGATATTCCCTGTTACGGTTGCCTTAATATCCACCCTTCTCTTTTGCCGAAATATCGCGGGGCCTCGCCGGTTACCGCAGCTATCCTGGCCGGAGACGAATTCGCCGGAGTTAGTGTCATGCGTCTGGATGCCGGTATGGATACCGGCCCCGTATTTTCTCGTGCCCGGATTCCGGTTATGCCCTGGGATACCACCGGGTCCCTGGCCCCGAAACTGGTGCAGATAGGAGCGCGTATGCTCCTGGAAATACTGGCGCAGCTCCCCCGCGGAAAAGTATTCCCCGAGCCCCAGAATGACGCTGAAGCCTCTTATACCGCCGGGATTACCAAAGAGGAAGGCAAGATTGATTGGAAACTGCCGGCAGCCGAAATATGGCGCCGTGTTCGGGCTTATCAACCCTGGCCGGGGGCTTATACTTTCTGGCAGGGCAAACAGATAAAGATTATTGAAGCGGTGCCTTTGACTGACGGTACTCCCTTTGAAGCCGGCAGGGTAATCACTCTGCCGCCGGACAGGATTTCTCTGAAGGGGGCCTTTGGAGTCGGTACCGGAGAAGGTGTTCTGGCAGTGACAAAGGTTCAGATAGAGGGCAAGCGTGCCATGTCTGCAGACGAATTCATCAGGGGTCAGAGAGATTTTTTGGGGAGCACTATGGGATGAAGCTGATGAAAAATCGTCTGCCTTAAAGCAAATTATGATGAGTGAACCGGCAACAAGATGGTATAATAGCAAAGTATTTAAAAAGCGGACGATAAGCGTTGTCATTGGCCTCCCGGTAATTGCTGCCGTAATCTGGTTCGGTACACCCTGGCTCACCATTGTAGCAGCTGTTTGGGGCCTGGGAGCCGCCGCTGAGTTCTACAGGCTGGTAAAACGGGCCCGGGGCTATGCTCCCCTGACCGGTTTCGGATTAATCTGGGTAGTCCTCTTTATTGTCAGCCCTCACTTCATGACCATCCCGCTGGGTGCGGAGGGTATTTCAACTACCGGCTTCTTGCTCGTTTCCGCTGTAATCTTACCCCTGATTATCCTCATGGGGCGCAGGGGCAAGGAGAACGCTTTTGTTAACTGGGCCTGGACCATCGCCGGGATTCTGTATATCGGCTGGCTCTTGAGCTATATGGTAGCGCTCAGGACTATTGATGAAGGGCGGGGCTGGGTATTTCTCGCGATTCTTTGCACCTTTGCCTCGGATATCAGTGCCTACATCACCGGAAAAGCCGCAGGCAGACATAAACTGGCTCCGTATGTCAGTCCGAATAAGACCTGGGAAGGGTCTATCGGCGGTGTGGCGGGTTCCATCATTCTCAGTGTTGCGGTAGCTCTCTGGTTCGGTCTCCCTTTGCCTTACTGGCAGGCTGTTTTGCTGGGTATAGCCGTCAGCATTATGGGTCAGCTGGGAGACCTGGTGAAATCGTTGTTCAAACGCAATATGGAGGTCAAAGATTCCGGGAATGTCCTGCCCGGTCACGGAGGCTTCCTTGACCGCATGGACAGTCTGGCATTTGCCGGAGTGACCGTCTTTTACTTCGTGGAGTTTTTTATCTGAAGAGTCCTCTCCCGTTTTCAAGCTCTCCAGTGTGATGGTTGCCGCAGACGGAACCGCTCTGTCGTCTATTCTGACCTTTTATTATAGTAAAAGACCAGTTTATGGATTTCTTTGATTCCCTTCAAGCTCCTGTCCAGAGAAAGCAGAATGTTGCTGATAACCTGATTGGGAAATTTTGCCGGATTTACCGGCTCATCGTTCACGTAAAGAGAAGACCTCTCCAGGTTGGGTTTGATATAGTCCTGCTCTATGAGGTCGGCAACGCCCTTGACGTCATCAAGCGCAAACTGCTTCGCTTCAGTTTCCAGAGGTTCATCGGTGGCTACGGCAAACCGCTTCTTCGCATTTTCCAGCAGTGGCCCGGCCTCTTTGCGGTGAATCTCCACCTTGGGAGCATCGCCGCGGCTGAAACCCTCCGTTAGTATGATGTCGTAGTCTTCACCCAGGTTGCGGGCCAGTTCCTCGATGGTGAGTTCACGTTCAACCGGTTTGATAACCTGTATCTCGGTCGTGGAGCTGACCATCGTCGCCGCCGCCCCCGCTTTGGCATGGCGCCAGCTGTCTTTATTCGGATTGTCAAAGCTGATGCTGTGATGAGAGTGTTTAATGGTGGCTACCTTGTAGCCGCGGCCGGCTATCTCGCGAATCAGCTTCTCCAGAAAAGTGGTTTTTCCGGTACTGGATTTTCCTACAATCGAAATAATCAGGGGCATTACCGTTCCTCCCATAAATCATCAAAGTTTTACAAGGCTATTATACCACTTCAGCTTGGAGTCCGGAGCAGGGAATTCGGGGGGTATCGGGAATTAAAAGCGTCCGATTATCCAGCTGAAGACGCCGAGCATATCCAGACTGATATAAAACATCAGGGCCACCAGGATATAATTTAATACCCTTCCCGGAACTTTGTTGGCCACCAGTGCCCCTGCCTGTGCCATTACTATGGCGCCTATCGTCAGTGCGATCCAGGCAGGCCAGTAAACATACCCGAGAGTATAGTCCGGCAGCCCCGGAACATTCAGGCCGTTGATAATATAACCTGCGATGCCGCCGACACTGGTAAACAGCATCATGGCCAGTGAAGTGGCTACGGCATTCCGCATACGGAATCTCAGTACCAGCACCAGAATGGGTACCACGAAAATACCCCCGCCGATGCCCAGGATGCCCGTTATGATGCCGATAGGGATAGCCAGCCCGATCCATAACCAGAGATTCTGCCTGATGGGACGCTCCTCGTCGGATATTTTGACGGTCACCATTCGTATGGCTACTATGAGACCGAGAATCCCGAAACCGGCCTTTAGTGCGGCGCCGGGAAGATTGACGGCTATGGTGGCTCCGATATAGCTTGCCGCAGAAGTGAAGAGGCCCATATAAATCGCCACTTTCCAGTGAATGTTGCCCTGGCGCTGGTGTCTCCAGACTCCGCTGGCTGCGGTGGGTAGAATCACTGCCAGGGTGGTTGCAAATGACATCTTGATGGCCAGGTCCGGTTCTATCCCCAGGGAGGTATAAAGCCAGTACTGGACCGGCGTCATGATAATGCCGCCGCCAATTCCCAGCAAGCCGCTGATAAAACCGAGCGCTATGCCGGTACCCAGAAGCGTGATGATTATTAGTGGTGTCAATACCATATATAAAATACCATCGGTACCCTGGATGTCAACTATATTCTGTAATTCGCCGGCTGTGGTGTTCTTCACTTCGCTGGCCCGTCTCAATGGAGCCGCTTGCTTCAGTTGTTGCTGCGGCTCTCTTCCTGTTCTTTGCATTACCCCTTGTTTTCAGCTACAATTTTTATGGAAATTAAAAATCTCAAAAAATAATATAAAACGGGAAAGAGGACTCCCTGTTTTTTATTTTTTGTTTGTGATTTTCCCCGGATTTTTCCAGATTATTAAGGAGGCTTTATTCGTGACCGAAGAAGTAACCAGCAAAGTTACGATGGAGAAAATCGTTTCCCTGTGCCGGAGGCGCGGGTTTATCTTTCCCAGCAGCGAAATTTACGGCGGGTTGTCCAGTTGCTGGGACTATGGACCGCTGGGCGTAGAGCTCAAACGTAATGTCAAGGAAGCCTGGTGGAAGGACATGGTGCAGAGCCGGGATGATATGGTCGGACTGGATACCAGTATCCTGATGCATCCCCAGGTCTGGGTAGCCAGCGGTCATATTAAAAATTTTTCCGACCCCCTGGTCGAGTGTAAGGGCTGTCAGAAGAGGTGGCGTGCCGACGAGCTGGAGAAACAGGTCTGTCCGGATTGCGGTGGCGAGCTGACCGAACCGCGCCAGTTCAATTTGATGTTCAAGACCTTTATGGGCCCTATTGAAGATTCTAATGCTATGGTCTACCTGCGGCCGGAGACGGCACAGGGTATGTTTGTCAATTTTCAGAACGTGGTTTCCTCCACCCGGAAGAAACTCCCCTTTGGTATCGCCCAGGTTGGTAAATCTTTCCGCAACGAGATAACCACCGGTAACTTCATCTTCCGCGACCGTGAATTCGAGCAGATGGAAATTGAATACTTTATTAAACCGGGGACTCAGGAACGGTGGTTTGAATACTGGATTAATGAGCGTATCAACTGGTGGCAGAAACTGGGTATGCGGAAGGAGCATCTGAAATTCCGCCAGCATTGCCAGGAAGAGCTGGCCCATTATGCGCTGGGCTGTTTTGATATCAACTTCCTCTTTCCTATGGGCTGGTCGGAGCTGGAAGGTATTGCCAGCCGGGGGGATTATGACCTCTCCCAGCATGCGGCCGGCAGCGGTAAGAGCCTGCTCTATAACGATGAGGAGACCAAAGAGCACTACCTGCCCTATGTCATTGAGCCCTCCGCAGGGGTGGACAGGGGTGTACTCGCCTTCCTTTGTGATGCCTATGATGAGGATATTGCCGATGGAGAACCGAGAGTGATTCTGCGGCTTCATCCGCGTATTGCTCCGATAAAGGTGGCCGTCCTCCCGTTAAGCAAGAAGGAACCCCTGGCCAGCCTGGCCCGTGAGATTTTCAATAGCCTCCGCTCTGATTGGGTAGTGCAGTTTGACGATACCCAGAGCATCGGCCGCCGCTACCGCCGCCAGGATGAAATCGGTACTCCCTTCTGCGTTACCATTGATTTCCAGTCGCTGGAGGATAATCAGGTCACTGTTCGGGAGCGGGACAGCATGGCGCAGATACGTATTCCTGTCGCTGACCTGAAGTGTACCCTCGCCGCTAAACTGGCCGGAGAGTCTCTGACCGAGGGGGCAAGGGTCTGGAAGAAAGAAGAGAAAGCGTAACCGGAAGCTATAATTTTGGGATAAAGATACTGAGACCCCAAAATAATAACAGGAAAGATATTCTTTGAAAATCATCCACTTTGCGGACCTCCATCTGGGAGTCGAAACCTACGGGCATATTAACCCGGAAACCGGGATGTCTTCGCGGTTAGAAGACTTCCTCAAAGCTCTCGACCAGGTGGTGGATTACGCCATTGACAACCGTGTTGACCTGGTGCTCTTTTGCGGGGATGCTTATAAGACCCGCGAGCCCAGCCAGACGCAGCAGAGGGAATTCGCCAGACGCATCCGGCGGCTCTCTGAAGGCGGCATACCTCTTTTTATGATAACCGGTAACCATGACCTGCCTAATGCGCTGGGAAGAGCCACCGCCATCGAAATATTTGATACCCTGTCCGTCCCCAATGTCCTGGTCGCCAATCGACCGGGGGTCCATCGTGTCAGTACCCGGAGCGGTGAAATTCAAATTGCCGCCTTGCCCTGGGTGAGGCGCAGCGCCCTTCTCAGTAAAGAAGATACCCGTAACCTGGAATTCAGCCAGATTAACGAAAGGTTGCAGCAGGCGCTGACCCGGGTAGTTCAGGAGCAGGCCGGGCAGCTGGACCCGGCATTGCCCTCTATCCTGGCCGCGCACGTCTGGGTCCTCAATGCCCGCGTCGGCTCTGAAAAGTCCATGTCTATCGGTCAGGAGCATATGCTGTTACTCAGCAGCATCGCTCTGCCGGACTTTGATTATGTCGCCCTGGGGCATATCCACCGGGGTCAGGTCTTGAAAGAATGCCCGCCCGTGGTTTACTCCGGTAGTCTGGAGAGGCTGGACTTTGGAGATGAGAACGACAGTAAAGGATTCTACCTGATAGAGATTACTGATAGTGAATCCGGCGGCGCGGGCATCTCTGATTGTGAAAATCCTGCCCGCAGGCGCAGGGTGGATTATGAGTTCCATCCCGTCAACGCCCGCCGCTTTTTCACTCTTTCCGTGGATATAGCGCCGCACGATGCCGACCCCACCTCCACCGTCCTCGCCGCCATCGATGCCAGTCAGGAGAAAATCCAGGATGCCATCACCCGTATCGAAATCAGCTTGCCTGCCCCCCTGTCCAATAAACTCCGGGACAGCGATATTCGCAGCAAGGTCAGGAATGCCTGTTATGTCACTATCTCCCGGGAGATACGGCGGGAAAACCGCCTCCGTCTGGGCCGGAGTGCTCTCGAAGGCATTACCCCGGAGGAGGCTCTCAAGGCCTACCTGGAAGCCAAATATCCGGCGGAAAGGGCTAAGATTCTCCTGGAACACGGTGAAAAGCTTATCCGGGAAAATTCCAGATAAGTTATTCCCTGCCTCTTCCCCCCTCCATAATTGACCCTTAATCCTGGCTGTGTTAGGATAATAAGTATGGAAATAACCTGGTTAGGATACTCCTGCTTTCGTTTAAAAGGAAAAAGCGTTACCGTTATTACGGACCCTTATCCTCCGGATTTGGGTTATTCACCGGGTAAACTCAGCTCCCGCATTGTTACGGTCAGCCATAATCACCCTGAACACTCTTATGTTGAAGCTGTC
>CAZIQW010000014.1:0-1495 GCA_964541585.1 uncultured Dehalococcoidales bacterium
AGATTTTGGGCAAAAGCCAGTCAAACGCTTTAAACAGCCTTGGGATTGTTTGTTTAGTTTGTTCTTCGTACTGACTGTCATAAGCATTTCGAGTATAAGCCTTGATCTTATCATCCCAGAACGAGTATTTGACCCAATAAATGAGTCTATTATTGGTATAGTATTCAGGGTTAATGAACTTCTCGCCCCTGTCGATTTGGCTATGACTATTATTAGCTATTTTAAACGTAAAAATTAAAAACTCTATCAGCCTTATTAACTTAAAAAATAGTACATAAAAGATATTCCCTACGATTAAGATGGTTATTAAAAATGAACCAATTAAGAGTATGTAATTAACCATCTTAACTCAACCTCAAATGCTGTCTGCCATGACTTCTGACAATTCCAGCACCTAATTCTATTTCACTGGTCTTTATCGTCTTTCTGGGTTTATATGGTCGTTTCCGCTTATAGGCTTTCTCTAAACTTACTTTCTCAGTTGTTATTCTGACTCTAGGTGACTTATGGCTTTTGATTTCCGTTTGTTTCGATACTGGTACACGAGCTAAATCAGCCCAATTCTTAACGCTATATTGAACTTTGGCTTCTTCAGCTGGGGTTTTACCGTTCAGGCTTTCATGGGGTTTGAAGTAGTTATAATAGACAAGCCAACCATCTGTGAATTGAATTAAAGTTTCAACATCTCGAAACGCCCTGAATACCTTAGTCCTGTCTTTCAGTGTTCCGTGGAAACGCTCAATTTCGCTTGTGCTTTCACCGGTTTCCTTAGTCTTAAAAGGATTGCCTATAACATGTTCCGTATCAGCACCATAAGCTTGTTCAATACCGTCCAGATAAGAAGCGTTTTGGTCGGTTAATACTTCCTTTGGTTTCTTACCAGCACGCTTTTCCGCCTTTTCCATCAGTAATTGAGCGTCTTTAGTAGTGCGTGATAAAGCCACACGGGAAGCCAGTAAGAACCTTGTATCTCGATCTATGATGTCATAAAACCAGACTTTACGCTCTCCATCTACATCTAGCATGGTTTCATCCGCAATCCAAACATCACCCACTTTAGGGTGAACATCTCGAAACTGCTTAGAAGCTAAATCGGTATATTTATCAATCCATTTATAGATAACCGACTTAGAAGGGGTATATCCGTGTGTCTGTTTTAGATGTTCGCTAATATCCTTAACCGCCATACCCCGAAAGTACATATCAACGGCAGAGCTTTCCCATTCTAAAGGGTACTTAGAATGAAACTGGGTATCGTCTGCCTTAAATTTGCGCTCACATGATTTACACCAATATCTAGGAACACCTTTATAACTGCCAAATTTAACACAAGCAGTCGAACCGCAGTTTTTACAGGTTATTATTCTAGTAGTCGTTTCTTCTATCATTTCATTTACTCCCTATCCTTTTAAAACCATTTTACGACTTTCAACCAAATTAGAACCGAACCTTGTTAATAGAGCACTTGACAGGTTAAGCTGTGTCTGTAATACTA
>CAZIQW010000014.1:1505-14994 GCA_964541585.1 uncultured Dehalococcoidales bacterium
AGTCTGGATATTTTTATGATAGGGTGTTATAATATACTCAATGTGGAAAACGTATAGATATGTCCACAAATATTTTTTTAAGGAAATGAAGTGGTTAGTAAATTAGAATATGACGAAGAGGCAAAATTTTATTCTTCCGAGGATGAAGACCAGGACCTCTGGTTGTTGTTGACTCACACAAGGTATGCCATTTTTAGAGCCAGAGAGAAAGAGTTAATGAGATATGGAGCCTCGCCGGAGCAGGTAAGCCTTCTATTCGTGGTGCAAGCCCTGGGAAACAAGGCGACGCCGGCTGCTTTATCGCGGCATATACTTCGTCAGCCTCATACGGTTTCAGCTCTGGTAGATAGAATGGCCCGCAGAGGGCTGGTGAAGAAGGTTAAAGACCTGGACCGCAAGAACCTGGTCAGAGTGGTTATGACTGATAAGGGGCGGCAGCTTTACGAAGTATCTACAAAAAGGGGACCTATTCACCGGATTATTAGTAGTTTAGAACCGGATGAAAAGAAGGAGTTCCGGGAATCTCTGGTAAAATTATTGACCAGAGCACGCAAGGAAATAGGGCTGGACAGGGACGAACTCCCGCCGTCTGATTAAAATCCCTTATACCGTTTTCAGGTAATTGCTGGAAGGAAAATTGACAATACCCTTTTGCAGTGATAGACTTAACCGTAAGAAACAGGATTAAGATGTTAGTGATTTTTGCTCCCAATTATTATTACTACTTTAGACGCGTGAAATTGCGCTTGGGAGCTTTGTTGTAAAATTATAATAGAATATATTAAAAAATGAGCCCTCCCAAGCGGAGGGCTTTTTGTTTGTAAAAAATTCGGGAGGTAAGAAAGATGATAATTATGAAAATGGATGCGACCCAGGAGGAGGTGGATCATGTTATCCATGAGATTAGCAGGTATGGATTAAGGGCTGATGTTTCTACCGGTGAGTATAAAACCGTAATTGGACTGGTGGGGGATGAGAGGAGAATACCATTTCCTATTTTTGCTTCGCTTCCGGGTGTGAAGGAGGCAGTTCCTATTGAAACCCCGTATAAACTGATCAGCCGGGAATACACCAGGTTTTTCAAAGAGCCGGCTGAGGACAAATTAATAAATATTGGGCAGTTGACAATCGGCGGCGACAAACCGGTATATATTGCAGGGCCTTGCGCAGTTGAAAGCAGGGACCAGTTGATGAAAATTGCGGAAGGAGTTAAAAAAGCGGGAGCTCACGTACTCAGGGGGGGTATTTTTAAACCCAGAAGTTCTGTGCATTCGTTTCAGGGTTTGGGGGCTAAGGATTGGAAAAATGCCGAAGAAGCTTTACAATGGTTAAATGAGGCTGGCAAGCAATTTGATATGCCTGTAGTGACAGAAGTGAGGGGGGAAAACCAGGTTGATTTGATTGCAGAATATACAGATATCCTGCAGATTGGTGCCAGGAATATGTATGATCAGGACCTGTTGACTGCCGTAGCCAGGAAAAAGAAACCGGTCCTGTTTAAAAGGCATTTCGGAGCCGGCATCGAGGAGTTTTTGTCTTTTGCGGAATATATCGCTGCTGAAAGTAATAAAAATATCATACTCTGCGAAAGGGGTATTATACCTGTAGGCAAGGGAAAAAGCTATACACGCTATATTTTGGACCTGGGAGCAGTACCGGCTATCAAGAAAGAGACTTATCTGCCGGTAATTGTTGATCCCAGTCATGCAATGGGCAGAGGCGACCTGATATTTAATATGTGTTGTGCGGCAATGGCTGCCGGGGCAGTAGGATTAATGGTCGAAGTGCATTATAATCCTAAAGAGGCGCTGGTAGATGCCAGTCAAATGATTACGCCGGAGGAACTGGGAAAAATTATCCAGACCTGTAATACTATTCACAGTTTGGTTTTATCAAAATAGGACAAGTCAAGGGTTGAATTGATGAAAACAATCAAGGTAAATCTGGACATGAACAAGTATGAAATTCACATCGGCCGTGGACTGCTAAATCAGGCGGGACATGAACTGAAAAAACTGGGGTTTCAAAATAAAGTAGTCATAATCACCAACTCTGTGGTTAACAGGCTTTACGGCAGCGTTCTTGAGGCCAGTCTGGAGCCGGCGGGTTTCAGGCCGGTCATCCTGGAGGTGCCCGATGGTGAAGAATATAAATCTCTGGAGCAGGCGGGCTATTTATATACCCGGCTGAGTGAATTTCAGGCAGAGAGGAAGACGCCTGTACTGGCGCTGGGGGGTGGAGTTATCGGAGATTTAGCCGGCTTTGTTGCGGCAACCTATATGCGGGGAATGCCGCTTTTCCATATACCGACCACACTGCTGGCTCAGGTGGATAGCAGCATTGGCGGTAAGGTGGCGGTCAACCACGGTCGGTTGAAAAATAATATCGGCGCCTTCTACCAGCCGGAAATGGTAATAGCGGATATATCGACCCTGAAGACTTTGCCGGTTAAAGAATTCAAAAACGGTTTAGCCGAGATTATCAAGTACGGAGTAATCAAAGATGTTGATTTGTTTAAAATTCTTGAATCAGATATGTCCCGGCTGAAATCTTTCGATGAAGAGCTCCTGGAGGAAATTATTTCTCGCTGTGCCGGAATCAAAGCCGCAGTGGTGGAAGAAGATGAGAAAGATACGGGAATTCGAAATATCCTGAATTACGGGCATACCGTCGGACATGCCATCGAAACGGTCTCGGATTTCAAAATTAAGCACGGAAGAGCGGTAGCTGTGGGTATGGTGGCGGAAGGCATGATTTCTCATAGTATGGGTTTTCTGCCTTATTCTGCTGTGGACAAGATAAAATCAGTCTTAACCAGAGCCGGGATTCCGATAAATATCCCTGGATTGGACGTTTCAGAAGTAATCAAGACTATGGAGCATGATAAAAAGAAGGTGGATGGAAAGATAAAATTTGTTTTTCCGAAGTCTATCGGTGAAGTCCTTGTCAGCAGTGACGTTAACATGCGACTGGTAGAGCAGGTGCTAAAGGATTTATATGAAGAAGCCCCGGATTTGCGCCACAATAACAGAGAATAATTTAGAAGCCATCAAGGAAGCAGAACGCCATTTAAGTCTATTTGAGGTGCGTCTGGACCTGGTTGGCTTGCACTGGCCGGAGCTTGTGAAATTGTTACAGAAACCCTGGATAGCCTGTAATCGCAGCCCGGAAGAAGGTGGCAGAGGACAGGCGGATGAATCCAGGAGGGTTGAAGAACTGCTCTGGGCTGCTGAAGCAGGGGCCTGTATTGTGGATATTGAACAGAGGACCCGGGACCTGGCCGGGATTGTTCCTTTGATTAAGGCCAGGGCTAAATGTCTCATATCCTTCCACGATGTAAGCGGCACGCCGTCCTATGAAACTCTGATTGGAATCGCGGAAAGCCAGATAAAAGCAGGGGCTGATATCTGTAAGATTGTAACTACAGCGCTGAAATTTGAGGATAATCTGACTGTCCTCAAACTCGTGCGGAAATTTGCAGGTGTGCAGATGGTGGCTTTTGCCATGGGAGAAGAGGGTAGGATTAGCCGGATTCTTTCTCCTATAGTAGGAGGTTATTTTACTTACGCTTGTATTGAGCAAGGCAAGGAGTCCGCTGCCGGGCAGATACCGGTCAAAGAATTAGAGGAGATATATCAATACATTCGCGATGGAAAATAATATAATCTCAGGAACAACCCGCATTTGCGGTATTATCGGTGACCCTATCGAACATACCATGTCGCCGGTGATGCACAATGCAGCTTTTCAGAAGGCCGGACTGGGCTTTGTTTTCGTACCTTTTAATGTCAAACCGGAGGAGCTAAAGCAGGCTATCCATGGCGTAAGAGCTTTTAATATCCGGGGATTGAGTGTCACCATACCTCATAAAGTGGCGGTAATTCCCTTTCTGGATGAAGTAGATTCGCTGGCGGAGAAAATCGGGGCAGTGAATACTATTGTGAATGAGGAGAAAAGATTGAAGGGATACAATACGGATGCTTCCGGTTTTTTAAGAGCGCTTCTAAAAGAGGGAATTCAACCCGAGGGGAAAAATGTAGTAATTCTGGGCGCTGGCGGGGCCTCGAGGGCTATCGCTTTTATATTGGCGGACCGGGGAGCCGAATTGACTATAATTAACCGGCACTTGGCTCCGGCTCAGGAAATGGCCGGCAGAATTTTCAGTTTTTTTAGAAAAGAGGTTAAAGCCCTTGAATTAAACAGAGAAAACCTGAAAATTGCCCTGGATGGAGCGGATATCGTGGTCAACACAACCAGCGTAGGAATGTCCCCGAATGCGGGAAAATCTCCGGTTGGCGCCGACCTGTTGAAGCCGGGACTGGTGGTGTTTGATATTATTTACAACCCTATGAAAACACGTTTAATGGCGGAAGCGGAAAAACGGGGAGCGAAAATCATCAGCGGTGTTGAAATGCTGGTCTGGCAGGGAGTTGCGGCCTTCGAACTCTGGACCGGTAAATCTGCCCCGGTACAGGTGATGAGAGAATCAGCCATAAGGGCATTGAGCAGCAAATAGTCAGGATAAAAATTCACTGAAAACTGACCAAGGAAAACTGTTAACTTTTATCTTTTGAATGATTAATAGTAATTTTAATATAGAAGGAAATTAACCCATATGTCGATAAAATATGATAACCGCGGTCTTATTCCAGCTATCATTCAGGATGCTGAAACCAAAGATGTATTGATGCTGGGTTATATCAACCGGGAGTCCCTGAATCTTACCCTTTCCAGCGGAGAGGTCTGGTTTTACAGCCGGAGCCGCCAGGAGTTATGGCATAAAGGTGCCACTTCCGGTAATACTCTCAAGGTGAAAGAAATCTGGCAGGACTGTGATAAAGATACCCTGTTGATCCTGGCCTACCCTGCCGGTCCGGTCTGCCATACGGGTAGTCGTACCTGTTTCTTTGAGAAGGTAGAAAAGGAAAGTATTTAGCTTTCAGGATTTGTTTGCTGGTTTTGAGAAAAGTAATGGTGCCTGACAACTAAAGGTTGATTTATAGCAGTACATCTTCAGTCAGCGGGCAATTCCACCGCCTCAGCTAATTCTACAGGCTCAGCTATTGTCTCGGGTTGGTCCTTCTCAATCACTTTCTTAAAGGCGGCGAGTGCCACTTCCAGTTGAGAATCGTCCGGCTGCCGGGTGGTCAAAGCCTGGAGCCAGAGTCCCGGAGTTAATAGAATTTTCATCAAAAAATTCTTGCAGTGACGGGAAGTGAAATAGATAAATTCGTAGCCTAATGCGGCAATCACCGGTAAGAGAAAGACCCGCGATAATGCCATTATAATGATATCGGGCTTGCCGATAACGGAAAAGACCAGGATAGCCAGGATGAGAACGGCAAAAAGAAAGCTGGTCCCGCAGCGAGGATTGGCTGTAGAATGTTTTCGGGCATACTCTACCTCCAGGGGATCCCCGGCTTCATAGGTATTAATTACCTTGTGTTCAGCTCCGTGGTAGCCAAAAACTCTTTTAATATCTCCCATTAAGGTGACTATTTTAATATAAGCGATAAAGATAGCCACTCTGATAATCCCTTCTACCAGATGAAAGACTACTGTATTTTGAAGATGAGTATTAAATAAGTTGGTAATAAAAAGCGGCAGGAGAAAAAATAATCCGACCGCAAAAGCGAGAGATGCCAGCACTATTCCCCAGATACCCCAACCGGAAAGCCCGGTCTCTTCCTCTTCCAGGGCTATGTTTGCAGAATACATCAGTGTCTGTATGCCGAGCGCGAATGATTCCACCAGGGCGATGACACCCCGGATCAGAGGAGTCTTTCTCCATCTTCCGGTATAGAGAGGAGACAATTTCCTGGGATAAAGCCCGATTTCACCGTTGGGGCGGCGTATTGCGGTCACCAGGTTTTGCTTACCCCTCATCATCACCCCTTCGATAACCGCCTGCCCGCCGTAATAAAATTTACTCTCAGCCATTTTTTAAGTTTTCAGTTATCAGTAATCGATTCCGGGGAAAGGCATCCTCATTTTCGGGACTGACAATCGACAACTGGTCACTGATTACCGTCCCTTTCACCTTAAAAGCAAAGGAGCGGATTTCGAGTTCCGCTCCTTTTTGCCAAACTCTATCTATTTCAATTTATTTGTTTAACTTGTAACGCTGCTTGAATCGCTCTACCCTGCCGGCAGTATCCATGATTTTTCTTTCACCGGTAAAGAATGTATGGCATTTGCTGCACAACTCAACTCGCAGTTGTTTTTTGGTTGAACCGGTTGTGAAGGTATTGCCGCAGGCACAAACAACCTGTGCATCCGGATAATATTTGGGGTGAATCTTCTCTTTCATAATTATTGTTCAGCGTAAACGCTTACCTTCCTCCTGTTGTTTCTGTAAGGTTCGAACTTAACCTTACCATCAATCAGGGAAAAAATAGTATAATCTTTCCCCAGACCGACGTTATTCCCCGGATGGATTTTGGTACCGCGCTGACGGACAATAATAGTCCCCGCCAGTACTTCCTCTCCGGCATATCTTTTCACTCCCAGTCTTTGACCGGGACTATTTCGGCCGTTAGTCGAACTACCGCCGCCCTTTTTATGAGCCACTTGAAATCACCTCTCTTAGTTTTTGTTTGCTCCCGGAAAAACGATATCATCAATGGTGAGACGGGTGTATTTCTGGCGATGGCCAGCTTTCTTGGAGTAGCGGCTCTTGCTCTTGAATCTGAGAACAACTATTTTATCACCTTTAGCCAGACCTTTTGAAGTAGCCAGAACTTTAGCCCCCTCAATGGTCGGTGTGCCTACGGTGATGTTGTTATCATCAGCGATAAGCAGAACGTTATCCAGTTCTACTGTATCTCCCTCAGCAATGCCCATCAGGTCCACATTAACCGTATCGCCAGGAGCGACTTTATATTGTTTACCACCGGATTCAATTATAGCGTAAATGGTACACCTCCAATAACTACAACAACATTATATTGTAACAGAATTAAACCCCTCTATGCAATTCCTTTATCAGTAACAGCGGTTTAGTTCCTTCCCTCAACACCTTTTCAGCCACGCTGCCAAAAGCCCAGCGGGCCACTGGCGACCTTCCCCGCGTCGCCATCACCACCAGGTCAGCCTGGACTCGCTTCTCCATCTCCAGGATTTCATAAGCGGCATCGATCCCGAGATAGCTCGTACGGTTTACCTCGGTACCGGCTTTCTTTATCTCCTCCTCGATCCCTCTCAGATAAGTATCAGTATATTTTTCAGTCGAGGTATCTATGGAATCCCAGTTGACTCCTATACCGGCACCCATACCTTCCATATTCTGAGCATAGATGGTTGGGGCCATGCTGAATAGAAAAATGACGGCGTCCAGCTTTTTGGCCAGATACACAGCATAAGGTACTGCTATCCTGCTGGCATCGGAACTGTCCAGTGGAAGCAATATTCTCTGTACCAGTTTCTTTTTCCCGGGCTCAGGTTCATCTTTAACACGAATCAGAAGGGTGGGTATACCGATTTCCCGGACTATCTTATCAGCTATATTACCCATTGTCGAGGGATGGATGCCGGATGCTCCATGAGTAGTCATCCCTATCAGTCGGATATCTTTTTGCTTCACATAATCTGAAATTACCTTTTCAGTTTCACCCACAGCAACTTCTGAATGGATTTTCAGTTCCCTGCCGGTTTGCCACAATTCCGACATCTCTTGCCGCAGCTTCTCCGCCATGCTGTTTAAGTATATTTGGTGCATGTGAAGGTAAGCTTTATGATCGGTCGGACAGGCATTGAACAGGAAAACCTCTGATTCCAGTTGACCTGCGATATCGCGAATATAAGGGATAACGGTTTCTGCCAGTTCGGACCCATCCAGCGGTAGAAGTATTCTTTCAAACATATTATTTTACTCCCCATTCTTATTATGGGATTTATTCCATAGTTTTTCCACTTTATTTCTCAGGTCGTCCAGGCTGCCGTCGTTCTGAATAATCTCGGTCGCCAGGTTTATTTTCTCTTCGCCCGGGATTTGCGCAGCGATACGTGCTCGGGCTTCGGATGCCGGCAGTCCTCGCTGCTCCAGCCTCTGTAAAGTAAGCTTCTGGGGTGTGACGACAAGCCATACTTCATCCATTAGTGGTGCCCAGCCGGCTTCAACCAATAAAGCTGCTTCGACGACTGCTACGCAGAAACCCTGCTCTTCGTATTTCCTCAACCGGTTTTTCACCTCGTCAAGGATACGGCGGTGGGTTATGCGATTCAACGTTTCCAGTGCGGATGGGTTATCAAAGACCATCTGTGCCAGTTTTTTCCGGTTGATTTCATTTTGCGGAGTCAGAAAACCCTGTCCAAAGGTTTCCACCACTTCCTGCCATCCCTCGGTTTCAGGGGCAAGGACTTCATGTCCCACTTTGTCCGCATCGATAACGGCAGCTCCCAAGTCCCGCAAAAAACCAGCGACAGTGCTCTTTCCACTGCCGATACCGCCGGTAAGTCCGATTACTTTCATAAATTATAGTCTAACGGGTGTGTAGGAAGGGGTCAAGGAAGATATTAAACTAGAACATTTGCTTTTCGCGTAATGCTTTGATAATCGATACCAGACATTTTCTCACTTCTACCGGTAAAGTGTTGTCGGCGCTTATCACGGAAACCGCGTCCGGTGTGGAAAATTCTTTTCCGGTGATGAGATAGTCCGTAGAAACTCCTAATTGCTGTGACAGGATGGCGACAAATGCAAGCGAGGGTAATCGTTTACCCATTTCTACTGCCGAGATATGCTGAGGGGTAACTTGTAGATTTCTTGCCAGTTCCCCCTGAGATATTCCCATCTGTCTTCTTCTTTCTTTCATTCTCTGCCCGAGATTAGTCTGATCCATAGATTTTCACTCCCTGACAAAAACATACAAAAATATATATAATATAACAAAACTTAACTAGGCTTGCCTCGGTATTGAGGTGTGCAGGTTGCTGCCATTATAGCAACAGGTTTAGTAAGTGAGGAATACAACAACTTGCAGTTTATGTTTATTGTTTTTTCTGTTATAATTATTCCATTATGAATCTAATAATATTATAAGTAAAAAGCAATAGTTCAAGGGAAAGAAAAGATGATAAGCATTGTATTGGTGGATGAGCATGATTCAATAAGAAAACTGGCCTATGAGTCTCTTACCCTTGAAGATGGTTACCGGGTTATTGGCGAAGCCAGGAATACAAAAGAAGCCGGAGACATGCTTGAGAGAATCCAACCGGAGGTTCTTATTGCCGATCTTTTTACTAATAATCCAGACAGTTTCGAGTTAGTCAGAACTGCTCATCAGAAATATCCGGAGGTTAAGATTATTGTCTGGTCGGTTTATATAGATGAATACTACGCTATAAAAGCAATAGAAGCCGGGGCCAGGGGCTACGTTGTGAAAGATTCAGGGATAGATACACTGAAAACAGCTATCCGAGAAGTGATGCTGGGGCATCTCTTTATGGGTCCTCCTTTATCCAAGCACAAGCTTGAAAAGTACAGGCATATTATGCGAAATCTTTAAGCATATTTGCCATACCATTAAGGTATCCGAATTCCTTCAATTTACAGGGTTTGAACCATAGCCTTCTGGCAAGGAGACTCCTCACAAGAACCGGGAACTTGAAACAGGTTCAATGAATCGCATAAGTTTATCCCCATTGGTATATAGTGTTATAATAGTCTGTGATTCATAATATAATCAGGGATGGGATTTGGATTGAGCATGCATAGAGCTGCATTTTATGAACAGCTGGATAATTCACGGGTTAGATGCAATATTTGCCGCTGGCAATGCAAGATAGCACTGGACCGTACCGGTGTTTGCCGCATGTATAAAAATATTGGCGGTGATTTGTATAATATGAATTATGCGCTGGCATCGTCCGTCGCTGCGGACCCCATCGAGAAAAAGCCTCTTTTCCATTTTCATCCGGGTACGCTGGCTTTCTCTATCGGCAGCTGGGGCTGTAATTTTCACTGTACTGGCTGCCAGAACTGGCAGATTTCCTGTAGCGATATTGCCCCACCCGGTCGCGGCTCCGAGGAAATCCCCCCGCTCAGGGCCGTTGAGTTGACCCGTCAAAATGACTGTCGGGGTATTGCCTGGACTTATAATGAACCTGCGATGTGGTTTGAATATACGCTGGATTCTGCCAGATTGGCCAGGCAGAATAATCTCTATACGGCCTATGTCACTAATGGTTATATGACTTTCGAGGCATTGGATGCTATAGGGCCTTACCTGGATGCATGGAGGGTAGATGTAAAGGGATTTAACGATGAATTTTATCGTAAAATAGCCAGGATTAGTCGCTGGAAAGGGATACTGGAAACTGCCGAAAGAGCCAAAAGCAAATGGAATATGCATGTAGAGGTAATCACCAATATAATACCAACGATGAACGATGATGATGAGCAGTTAAGCGGTATTGCCCGCTGGATACATGATAATCTGGGAGAACTAACTCCCTGGCATATCACTCGTTTCTATCCCCAGTACCAGGCGATGGATTTACCGGCGACTCCGATTGCTACTCTGGAACACGCAATAGAAATTGGCAAGGAAGCCGGACTGAAGTTTATCTATACCGGGAACGTTCCCGGGCATAACGGGGAAAATACCGTGTGCTATAATTGTGGCAGGCTGGTGGTACAAAGATGGGGATACAGCACCAAAATCCTGGGGCTTGAAGGTTCGCATTGCCGGTTTTGCGGTGCGGATTTGAATTTCAGAGTAAATGAGAAGTCATAGGAGGTTAGCGATGTTGAGAGAACCTGCTTATGCCGGACAATTTTATCCTGGAACAGCATCTCAATTAAGGGCGATGATCGAGTCTTTTATAGACGGTGATGCCGAGAAAGAGAATGTGGTTGGTTTGGTAGCCCCCCATGCGGGTTATATTTATTCGGGTGCAGTTACCGGGGAGGTTATTTCACGGGTAATATTTAAAAATACTTTCATTATCCTGGCCCCTAATCATACTGGCTACGGCAAGCCGTTTAGTGTCATGACCAGCGGATACTGGAGAACGCCGCTGGGTGAAGTGCAAATAGACGCAGAACTGGCTCAGAAACTTATCTCAATATCTTCTTACCTCAAGGAAGACCCCGCGGCTCATGAGTTTGAACATTCAATTGAAGTCCAGTTGCCTTTCCTGCAATTTTTCAAGCCGGATGTGAAAATAGTGCCTGTAGTTCTGTCGGTCGGTACCCCGGAAATCTATAAGGAAATCGGTTACGGGATAGCACGGGCATTGCAGGAACTGAACCGAGAGGCTGTTATTTTTGCCAGCAGCGATATGTCCCATTATGAACCTCAGAATATTGCCAGAAAGAAAGACCGTCAGGCAATTGAGGCCATGCTGGATTTAAATCCGGACGAACTGCTGAAAAGGGTTGAGGATCAGGATATATCCATGTGTGGCTATGCCCCGGCAGCAGTGATGCTAACGGCTGCCAGGGAACTGGGGGGAAGTCAGGCTAAACTGGTTAAATATCAAACCAGCGGAGATATTTCCGGCGATTTTAACAGAGTAGTCGGCTATGCCGGTATTATCGTGAAAAAATTGTCTCCGCCGGTGAAGCTGGCCAGGGATGCTCTGGAAAATTATGTCAGAGATAAGAAGGTTATCCAGGCGGTGGAGCTTACTCCTGAGATGAAGGAAAAGGCTGGTGTCTTTGTCTGCATTAAAAAGGGGGGTGAACTCCGCGGTTGTATCGGGACCTTTGAACCTTGCCAGGATAACGTGGCAGATGAGATTATTGCCAATGCCATCAGTACAGCTATGCATGATCCTCGTTTCGAGGCGGTGCAGGTAAGTGAATTGAGGGAACTGGACTATACTGTAGACATCCTTACTCGGCCTGAGCCGGTATCCGGTAAGGAATTTCTCGACCCCACAAAATATGGAGTTATTGTTGAGTCAGGATTCCGCCGGGGGCTGCTGCTTCCCGACCTTGAAGGAGTGGATACGGTAGATGACCAGATAGATATTTGCCGTCAGAAGGGTGGGATTGCGCCGGATGAACCGGTGAAACTTTACCGATTTGAAGTCAGGAGATACAAATAGGCCTCTCTATTTCCTGACCCTGCCCGAATTCAAAATCACAAATTTCCGCTTTTTATCCATTAAGAGTAAAATAACGATACGGATATGGTAATAGTTTGGATATGGATCTGTTTGAGCATAAAGCGCAGGAAATGATTAATAAAGAAGCACCTCTGGCAGCCCGCATGCGTCCCCGCAATCTGGAGGAGTTTATAGGGCAGGAGCATATCATTGGGAATGGGAAGGTTTTACGCAATGCGATTGAAAGCGGCCGGCTGCCGTCGATTATCCTGTGGGGGCCTCCCGGCAGCGGCAAGACAACCCTTGCATTTATCATTTCTAATTATACCCGCTCCCATTTCAGTCCGGTCAGTGCTGTCAGCGCCGGCGTCAGCGACCTGCGAAAAATAATCGAAGAGGCCAAGGAGCGCCGGCGGCTTTATCAGCAGAAGACCATTCTTTTTATTGACGAAATCCACCGCTTCAACAAAGGTCAGCAGGATGCTATCCTGCCTTATGTGGAGGATGGTACGGTAACGCTTATCGGTGCTACTACCGAGAACCCTTCTTTTGAAGTCAATACTCCCCTGCTGTCGCGCAGCCGGGTGTTTGTTTTAAAACCGCTCGGTGATGAGGAAATCCGCACAATTATTAAACGGGCTTTGAAGGATAAGGAACGGGGACTGGGAGGGATGAATATCGATTTGCCGGATGATGCTCTGGAGCATATGACTGTTATGTCCGGTAATGATGCTCGCATTGCCCTGAATGCACTGGAAATAGCCGCCCTGACAGCTCCGCCGGATGCAATCGGAAAAAGGACCGTTTCTCTCGAGATAATTGAGGATACTTTCCAGCACCGCGTCTTGCAATATGATAGAGCGGGCGAACAGCATTATGACCTTATTTCTGCTTTGCATAAATGCATGCGTGATTCCGACCCGGATGCCACCCTTTACTGGTTGGGGAGGATGATTGAGGCGGGAGAAGACCCCTTGTACATCGTGCGGAGGATAATACGTTTCGCTTCGGAGGATATCGGTCTGGCAGACCCACAGGCTCTGGTGGTGGCTGTTGCGGCACAGCAGGCAGTACACTTTATCGGTTTGCCTGAAGGTAATCTGGCTTTGGCCGAGGCAGCGGTCTATATGGCTACCGCACCCAAGAGTAACTCTCTATATACGGGCTATTCTAAAATTCAGCATGAGATACAGCACGGTTCCAATGAACCGGTGCCTCTTCACCTGCGGAATGCCGTCACCGGACTGATGAAGAACCTGGGTTATGGCAAGGACTACAAATACGCCCACAATTTCCCCTGTCATTACGTAGAGCAGCAACATCTGCCGGACTCTCTGAAGGACAGGCGTTTTTATACTCCCGGCCAGTCAGGTTATGAGAAACAAATTGCCGCCAGACTAAATGAGTGGCGAAAACTATAAACTCGTCCAGAAAC